>VBDM01000397.1:1933-2373 GCA_005881355.1 Betaproteobacteria bacterium | reverse complement strand
TGCGATAATTTGCGCGATCCATGCGTATCGCCTCGCCCGGAACTACAGGGAATTGCTCAGGCGCCCCTGGTACAGTCGCTGGTATGGCTTGGTTGGAATAGCCGCTGCGTTTGCGGCGCTGGCGTTTGGAACTCGCGCTTTCCTTTTCGAACCGTACCGCTTTCCGTCCGGATCGATGGCTCCATCCATTGAGCCTCGCGCCCATCTGATCGTGAGGAAGTTGGGGTATGGTAATTACGGAACGTACGGAATTCACGTTATGAGGACCGGCATGTCATCTGAGGTGCAAAGAGGGGACATCGTGGTCTTCGAGTATCCGGAAGATACAGCCTTGAGCTACGCCAAGCGGGTAGTCGGTCTTCCAGGTGACAGAATTTCGTACTACAACAAGCGACTCAAGATCAACGATGAGGAGGTACAGATCCGGCGGATCGCTGATT
>VBDM01000397.1:0-1872 GCA_005881355.1 Betaproteobacteria bacterium | reverse complement strand
ATCCTCATCGAACCCGAAGCGCCTGCTGCCGTACCGATTGTGAAGGCGTTTCCATTTAGGGAACGTTGTGCCTACACCGCGGAAGGCTTGTCTTGCCGGGTACCCGAGGGCCACTACTTTGTCTTAGGCGATAACCGCGACAACAGCAGCGATAGCCGAGTCTGGGGATTTGTCCCAGCAATAAACATCATCGGCAAGGTTCAGTACATACTCCAATAGCGTCCACGACCGTCAAGCGCTCGATGTGGTACGACAGGAGCGGCGTGCCGTTCGGCGAATCGAAGAGCGCCGCGTCGGAAATCGAGGAAATCGCGGCGGCGCTGGAACGCCGCGCCCCCGCTACGCGCGCCGGCGCCGCGCCTCGAACAGGCACACGCCGCTCGCCACGGAGACATTCAGGCTCTCGACGCTCCCGCGCATAGGGATGCGCACCAGGAGATCGCAGCGCTCGCGTGTCAGGCGACGCATGCCCTCGCCTTCCGCGCCCAGCACCCACGCGGTCGCCGCGGGCAGATCCGACTCGTACAGCGTCGTCTCTGCGCGCTCGTCCGCGCCGACGATCCAGATGTTGCGTTCCTTCAATTCGTCGAGCGTGCGCGCGAGGTTCGTGACCATGTAGTAGGGCACGGATTCGGCCGCGCCGCTCGCCACTTTGGACACCGCCGCGCTGATGCCCGCGGCGCGGTCCTTGGGGGCGATCACCGCGTGGACACCCGCGGCATCGGCCACCCGCAGGCAAGCCCCAAGGTTGTGCGGATCGGTCACGCCGTCGAGCACGAGCAAGAGCGGCGGCTCCTTCAGCGAATCGAGCAGGTCCTCCAGGCTTTCCCGCGCCGGTTTTTCGAGCACCATCGCCACCACGCCCTGGTGGCGGCCGCCGCCGTAGAAGCCGTCGAGCCTTTTGGTCGGAACGCGCATGAGCGTGACGCCCGCCTTTTCCGCGGCGATCGCAAGGTCATGCGCGCGCGCGTCCTTGCGGTTCTCATCGAGATAGATCTCCATGACCGACGCCGGATCGGCGCGCAGCCGGGCGAGCACCGCGTGAAACCCGAAAATCGCGCGGGTTGGCTTCATCCCCAGCGCTACGATCTCGCGCGGCGCCGCAGCGACCGTGCGCGGCGCGGGCCGCCCGCGACATCGCCGGCGAGCACGAAATCGATGCGGCTCGTATCGAGGTCCACCCGCACGATTTTCACCTTCACCCGGTCGGCGAGGCGATAGCACTTGCGGGTCCGGTCGCCGAGGAGCTGATGCTTGGCCGCGTCGAAATGAAAGTAATCCTGCCCGAGCTCGGAGATATGCACCAGGCCCTCGACGTAGAAATCATCGAGCGCGACGAAGATCCCGAAGCTCGTCACCGCCGAAACCGAGCCTTCGAACTCCTCGCCCACGCGGTCGCGCATGTAGTAGCACTTCAGCCAGGCCGCGACTTCGCGCGTCGCCTCGTCCGCCCGGCGCTCGGTCTGCGAGCAATGGAGCCCCAGGTCGACCCAGTTGCCGGGGTTGTAGCGCCCGCCCGCGAGCGCCGCCTTGATCGCGCGGTGGATCAGCAGGTCGGGATAGCGCCGGATGGGCGAGGTGAAATGCGTATAGTGCTCGTAGGCGAGCCCGAAGTGGCCGACGTTTTCCGGGCTGTACTGCGCCTGCTGCAGCGAGCGCAGCAAGACGGTCTGAAGCAGCTGCACGTCGGGGCGCTTGCGGACGGTCTCGAGCAGCTTCGCATAGTGCTTCGCCGTGGGCTTGTCCCCGCCGGGGAGCTGCAGCCCGAATCCCTTCAGGAACTCGCGCAGGTTCGCGAGCTTCTCGGGCGTCGGACCTTCGTGCACGCGGTATAGCGCGGGATGCCTGCGCCCGGAGAGAAAATCGGAAGCG
>VBDM01000015.1 GCA_005881355.1 Betaproteobacteria bacterium | reverse complement strand
TCCGGCGCCACGACCCCCTCGACTTTGCCCTTGCCGAAGTCCTTGCCGTCTTTCGAGAAGCGCTGCGCCAGTCCATAACTCATGAACGAGGCGGGCGTCGCCCCGCCCGGAACGATCCCCATGAAACAACCCACCGCGGCGCTGCGCAGCGACGTCGCCCAATAGCGCGGCAACTCCTTCCAGGTTTCCAGAACGACCTTGGCGTTGATCCGGGCGCTCGCTCCCTTGAACGCGAGCCCTTCTTCGAGCGTCTCCAGAATCTCGCCGATACCGAAGAGGCCGATGACGGCGATCAGGAAGTCGAAACCCTTCAGAAGCGAGGTGAAGCCGAACGTGAGCCGCAGCGTCCCGGTGACGCTGTCCAGGCCGACCGCGGCTAGCGCGAAGCCGATCATCATGGAAGCGACCGTCTTCGCCGCGTTGCCTCCGCTCATGCCCACGAAGGCGCAGAAGGTGAGCAGGTAGACCGAAAAGAATTCAGGCGGGCCAAAGCGCAGGGCAAAGCCCGCCACGACCGGCGAGAGGAACGTGATCATGATCACCGCGACCAGCGCTCCGAAGAAGGAGGACGTGAAGGCCGCCGTCAGCGCGCTCCCCGCGCGCCCCTTCTGCGCGAGCGGATGCCCGTCGAAGGTCGTCGCCACCGACCAGGGCTCGCCGGGGATGTTGAAGAGGATCGAGGTGATGGCGCCGCCGAAAAGCGCGCCCCAATAGATGCACGAGAGAAGGATGATCGCGGAGGTGGTGCCGCCGGGCTGCTGCGCCATCGAGAAAGTAAGAGGCAGGAGGATGGCGACGCCGTTCGCCCCGCCCAGCCCCGGCAGCACGCCGATGATGATGCCCAGGACCACGCCGGCAAACATCAGCAGCAGGTTGAACGGGGACAGCGCGACCCCGAATCCCTGCAGCAGTGCGTTGATCTCTTCCACCTGGCCTCCCCTTTCCCGGTGCGAGCCGGGTTACCCCGCCAGCGGCGCGCTCAATTGAGGCCCAGCGCGGCCTCGAGCGGCCCCTTGGGAAGAGGCACCGCGAACCAAATTTCGAAAATCAGGAAAAACGCGACGCTGACGCCTATTGAGATGGGGGCGATCTTGACCCAGGCGTATTTTCCGAGCCGCCACATGAAGTACGCGATGTAAATCGTGGAGGCGACATAGAAGCCCAAGAACGCGATCAGCGCCACGTAGACCACTGTCGGCACGAGGACCGTGAGAATCATCTTCAGCTCCTCGCGCGACACGAACGATTCCGCGGCGAGCGCGGTGTTTCGCAACGCGCTCGCGAGGACCGCCGCGCTCGAGAGGCAAATCAACAGCCCGACGTAGAAGGGGAAGTAGCCGGCCTGCGGTCCGTCATCTCCCCAACGGGCACCGACACGATGGCTGTCGAACACGACGACGGCACCGAACAGGAACACCACCGCGGCGACACCGATTTCCACCGCCCTTACCGATGCGGCCGATCGCTGTTTCTCTTTTTCCATACCTGTCGCCCCTCGATGCGCCCGCACGGCTCCTTTGCGACCTACTGGGCGAGGAACCCGGCCTCTTTCATGAGCATGATGTGCCGCGCCTCTTCGCGAGCCACCCAGGCTTCGTAGTCTTTCCCGTTCAGGGTGGTCTGGTTGAACGCGCCCTGCTCGAGGAAACTCTTCCAATCCGAGGTTTCCTGCAATTTCTTGAGTACGTCGACGGAGTACTGCACTTGCTCCGCGGCGACAACGCCGGGCATGAAAATCCCGCGCGGCATCAGGTACTCGACGTCCAGACCCGTTTCCTTGCATGTGGGAATGTCGTACCAGGACATCGTCTTGGTGATCTTCTCCTTGTACGGCATGCGCCTGGCGTCGAATACGCACAACGGCCGCAGGGCTCCCGCCCGCCACTGCGCTACCGCCTCGATCGGGTTGTTGACCGTCGAATCGACGTGCTTGCCGACGAGCTGCACGGCGACTTCGCCGCCGCCGCGGTAGGAGATATAGGTGAATTTCGCGCCGGTCTGCCTCTCGATGGCGACCGTGATGATCTGGTCCTCCTGCTTCGAGCCCGTGCCTCCCATCTTGAACTTGCCGTCTCCCGCCTTGACCGCCGCGACGTACTCCTTCGGGGTTTTATAGGGCGTCTCGGCGTTGACCCAGAGGACGAAATTGTCGAGCGCCATCATCTGCACCGGCGTCAGGTCGCGCCAGTTGAACGGCGTGTGGGTCGCAAGCGGCGTGGTGAACAGGTTGGACAGGGTGATGATCAGCTTGTGCGGGTCGCCTTTCGACTCCTTGACGTCGAGAAAGCCTTCCGCGCCCGCGCCGCCCGCCTTGTTGATGACGACCATCGGCTGCTTCATCAGCTTGTGCTTGGCGACGATGCTCTGGATGAAGCGCGCCATCTGGTCGGCGCCCCCGCCCGTCCCGGCCGGGACGATGAATTCCACGGTCCGCGTCGGTTCCCAGGCGTACGTCGCCTGCGGAAATCCGCCCGCAGCAGCGGCGGCAGCCAAAAGCGGAAGGCTCCAGCGCCCAATCCGATCGATGTCAACCTGCATATCTCTGCTCCTTTAGAAACTGCGTCCGGCTCCCTTGCTTCCCTATATTCTATGCATTCCGCACATTATATTGTGCGCCCCGGCGCGAAGTTTTTTCCGCACCGCGCGCGCTAGGCCTGTTCGTTCTCGGGCGTCGGCTGCTTGCGCCCGGCGATCCATTTGCCGACCACGACTACCACGGCCGCGCCGACGATGGGCGCGACGTAGAGCGACTCCATCCATTCGATGTTCGCCTCGACCCACCCGGCGATCGCCGGATCGGTCACCGCCATCTCGCCCGCGGTCCAGCCGAGGATCGCCGCGCCGAGCGTGATGATGATCGGGTAGCGTTCCATGAGCTTCATCCAGCACGAGCAGCAGGATGCTGTCTTTGGCGACCGCGGCCACCGCGATGACGTTGTCGGTGCTCATCACCAGGTCCGCGATCAGGATGGTCTTGATCGCCCCGATCAGGTGGGAGCTCGACTCGACTTCTCCGGCGCCGTCCTCCTCCGGAATCAGCAGCTGGACCGCGATCCAGAGCAGCGCCGCCGCCCCGGCGAGCTTGAGAAACGGCAGCTCGAGCAGCTTCACCGCGACGATGGTGAGGATGATCCGCAGCACCACTGCGGCCCCGGCGCCCCACAATATCGCCTGCTTCTGCTGGTGCGGCGGCAGCGAGCGCGCGGCAAGAGCGATCACCACGGCGTTGTCGCCGGACAGGATGATGTTCACCCAGATGATCGTTCCGAGGCCGAGCCAGAATTGCGTCGTCAGCAACTGTTCCATTCAAATCCCTCCGTCTGCTGCGTCACACCGGTCCTGCGAAATCAGAACAAGCCGACAACCTTCCCGCCGACGATGTCGATCTTGACCGCCGAGGGAACCTTGGGGAGCCCCGGCATCGTCATGATATCGCCGCAGATCATGACGATGAACTCGGCGCCGGCGGCGAGCCGCACTTCGCGCACGTTGACCACGTGGTTCGCGGGGGCCGCGCGCTGCTGCGGATCGGTCGAGAACGAGTATTGCGTTTTCGCCACGCACACTGGGTAGTGCCCGTACCCGTCGTCCTGGAGCTTCTTGATCTGTCCGCGCACCTTGACGTCCGCGGTGACTTCGCCCGCGCGGTAGATCTTCTTCGCGATCTTGTTGATCTTGTCCCAGAGCGTGTCACGCTCGTCGTAGACGAACTGGAAGTTGCTTCTGCTCTCGCAGAGATCGACCACGATTCGCGCGAGCTCCGCCGCGCCCTTGCTCCCGTCGCCCCAGTGGGTGGCGAGCACCACCTTGGCGCCGAGCTTGGCGATCCTCGACTTCAGAAGATCCAGCTCGCCCTGAGTGTCGTGGTTGAAGCGGTTGATCGAAACCACGCAGGGGATGCCGTAGTTCTTCTGCACGTTCTCGACGTGGCGCTCGAGATTGGCGAGGCCTTTCTCCAGCGCTTCGAGGTTCTCCTGCGTGATCGTCTTGAGATCGGCGCCGCCGTGGTATTTCATCGCGCGGACCGTGGCGACGATGACCGCCGCCGAGGGCCGCAGACCCGACTTGCGGCACTTGATGTCGATGAATTTCTCCGCGCCGAGGTCGGCGCCGAATCCCGCCTCGGTGACGACGTAGTCGACCAGCTTCATCGCAGAGCCTGTCGCGATCACCGAATTGCAGCCGTGCGCGATATTGGCGAATGGTCCGCCGTGGATGAAGGCCGGGTTGTTCTCCAGCGTCTGCACGAGATTGGGCTTGATCGCGTCCTTCAGGAGCACGGTCATCGCGCCGTGGGCCTGGAGGTCGCGAGCGAGCACCGGCTTCTGCTCGCGAGTGTATCCAGCCACGATCTTGCCCAGGCGCTCCTTCAAATCCTCGAGCGAAGTCGACAGGCAGAAGATCGCCATGACTTCGGAAGCTACGACGATATCGAAACCATCCTGGCGCGGGTAGCCGTTTCCGGGGCCGCCGAGGCTCACCACGATCTCGCGCAGCGCCCGGTCGTTCATGTCGACCACGCGTCTCCAGGCGATGCGGCGCACGTCGATGCCCAGCTCGTTCCCGTGGTGGATATGGTTGTCGAGCATCGCCGCGAGCAGGTTGTTCGCGAGCGCGATGGCATTGAAGTCTCCGGTGAAGTGCAGATTGATGTCTTCCATTGGCACCACCTGCGCGTAGCCGCCGCCGGCTGCGCCGCCCTTCATGCCGAAGACGGGTCCGAGCGAGGGCTCGCGCAGGCAGATCATGGCTTTCTTGCCGATATGGTTGAGCGCGTCGCCCAGCCCCACCGTCGTGGTGGTCTTGCCCTCCCCCGCAGGAGTGGGTGTCATCGCCGTTACCAGGACCAGCTTGGCGTTGGGCCGGGCTTTCAGGTTGTCGAGGTACTCCAGCGAGACCTTGGCCTTGTAATGCCCGTAGGGCTCGAGATGTTCCTCGGGGATGCCGAGCTTCGCCAGCGCGACCTTGGAGATGCGCTCGAGCTTTGCCTTCTGTGCGATTTCGATGTCGGAGAGCATTCACTGCTCCTTCTGCTGCGGGACAGCAATTGTGCTTGATCTTACGGGCGAGACACTATAAAGGCGGCGCGATTGCGCGAACATTGACGAAGGTCAAGACGCAGATCGAGGGTCCCGGCGGCCCGCGGCTTCGGCCGTCAGAGGATGGTCGGAACTACGCTTTCGATGCTTCCTTCAGCTCGGAGAGCGCTTGGCCGCCGCCGAAGCTCGAGTGCATCGGCGTCGGCCCGCCCTTTGTGACTTTCACCGCGCAGTACTTGAATTCCGGAATTTTTCCGACCGGGTCGAGCTTCGGGTTTGTGAGCATGTTCGCCGCCGCCTCGTAGTAGCAGAACGGGATGAACACCGCGCCCGCCGGCGTGCCTTCGTCTGCGCGCGCGTAGAGCGCGATCTTGCCGCGGCGCGATTCCACCGTGACGATCTCGCCCGCCTTCACGCCGAACCGGTCGAGGTCGAGCGGATGGAACGACGCGACCGGCTCGGGTTCGATGTCGTCGAGCACCGTCGCGCGGCGCGTCATCGCGCCGGTGTGCCAGTGCTCGAGTTGACGGCCGGTGATTAGCACCATCGGATACTGATCGTCCGGGCGCTCGTCGGCCGAAATCAGGTCCGCAGGAACGAACTTGCCGCGACCTGTAGTCGTGGGGAAGTGCGTGACGAATACGACGGGTTCGCCCGGATCGCCTTCTTTCTCGCACGGATAGGTCACCGACGAATCGCGCTCGAGGCGCTCCCAAGTGATCCCCGCGATCGAGTCCATGCACTGGCGCATCTCGTTGAACACCTCGCGCGGATGCGTGTAGTTCCAGGGAAGCCCGATGCGCTTGGCGAGCTCGTTGATGAGCCAGAGGTCCTCTTTCGCCTCGCCGGGCGGCTCGATCGCTTTTCTGCCCAGTTGCACCATGCGATCGGTGTTGGTGACGGTGCCGACTTTCTCCGGCCACGCCGTTGCGGGCAGCACCACGTCGGCGAGGTAAGCCGTCTCGGTGAGGAAGATGTCCTGCACCACCATGTGGTCGAGCGTGGCGAGCGCCTCGCGCGCGTGATCGACGTCGGGGTCGGACATCGCCGGGTTCTCGCCCATGATGTACATGCCGCGGATATCCCTCTTCTTCGCCGCGTGCATGATCTCGACCACGGTCAGCCCGGGTTTCGGATCGAGCTCCATGCCCCAGAGCTTCTCGAAGCGCGCCTTCGCCTCGGGCGTAGCGACGCGCTGGTAGTCGGGATAGAACATCGGGATCAGCCCCGAGTCCGACGCGCCCTGCACGTTGTTCTGGCCGCGCAGGGGATGCAGGCCAGAGCCCGGCTTGCCGATCTGGCCGGTCGAGAGCGCGAGCGCGATCAGGCAGCGCGCGTTGTCGGTGCCGTGCACGTGCTGCGAGATGCCCATGCCCCACATGATGATCGAGGCCTTGGAGGTCGCGTACAGGCGCGCGACTTCGCGTATCGTTTTTGCGTCGATGCCGCAGAGGGGCGCCATCGCCTCGGGGGAAAACTTCTTCACGTTCTCGGCGAGCGCCTCGTAGCCCGAGGTGCGGTCGCGGACGAAGGCCTCGTTGACGAGGCCTTCTTCGACGATCGTGTGCAGCATCGCGTTCAGGAGCGCGACATCGGTGTCGGCCTTGAACTGCAGGTTGTAGGTCGCGTGCCGCGCGAGGTCGCCGCGCCGGGGATCGGCGACGATGAGTTTCACGCCCGCCCTCGCGGCGTTCTTCATCCAGGTCGCCGCCACCGGGTGGTTTACCGTCGGGTTGGCGCCGATGAGGAAAATCACTTCCGCATTCATCACGTCGCGCACCTGGTTCGACACCGCGCCCGAGTTGATGCCCTCCATCAGCGCGGCGACCGAGGAGGCGTGGCAGAGCCGCGTGCAGTGGTCGACGTTGTTCGAGCCGAAACCCGTGCGCACGAGCTTCTGGAAAAGATAGGCTTCCTCGTTCGTGCCTTTCGCCGAGCCGAAACCGGCAAGCGCCTTCTTGCCGTAGGTGTCGCGGATGTCGCGCAGGCCCTTCGCGGCGAAAGCTAGCGCCTCTTCCCAGCTCGCCTCGCGAAACACCTGGGACCAGTTGTCGGGATCGACCACGAAGTCCTTGTGTTTTTTCACGCCCGGCTTGCGGATGAGCGGCTTGGTGAGCCTGTGCTTGTGCTGCACGTAATCGAAGCCGTAGCGCCCCTTCACGCACAGGCGGTTGCTGTTCGCGGGCCCTTCGCGGCCCTGCACCCAGAGGATCTTGTTGCCCTTGACGTTGTAGGTGAGCAGGCACCCGACGCCGCAATACGGGCAGACGGAGTCTACGGTTTTGTCCGCCTGGATTTTTCCCACCTCGCGAGCCGGCATCAGCGCGCCGGTCGGGCAGGCTTGCACGCACTCGCCGCAGGCGACGCAGGTGGAATTGCCCATGGGATCGTCGAGGTCGAACACGATCTTGGAGTGCTCGCCGCGGAACGCATAGCCGATGACGTCGTTCACCTGCTCCTCGCGGCAGGCGCGGAGGCACCTCGTGCATTGGATGCAGGCATCCAGGTTCACCGCGATCGCCGAATGCGAGAGATCGGACTTCGGCTGGTGCCGCGATTCGAAGCGCGGTTTGCCGACTTTCAGCTCCTTCGCCCAGTGATCCAGCTCGGAATCGAGCGTGTAGGACTTCTCGGGAATGTCGGAGAGGAGCAGCTCAAGCACCATCTTCTGGCTTGCGACCGAGCGCGGGTTGTCGGTCGTCACCTCCATCCCGTCCTTGGGATAGCGGCAGCAGGAGGGCGCGAGCACGCGCTCGCCCTTGATCTCGACCACGCAGGCGCGGCAGTTGCCGTCTGGTCGCAGGCCTTCCTTGTAGCAGAGGTGCGGGATGTCGATGCCGTAGTGCTTGGCGGTCTCAATGATGGTCTCGTCCGACCTGCCGACGACGGCCTTACCGTTCAACTTGAACTCAACGGGCATCGTCGCCGCTTGCGCGGTGCTTAGGCGGTCCATCGGCTGCCTCCGGCCATCACGTTATCTCGTTCGGGAAGTATTTCATCACAGAAAGCACCGGGTTGGGGGCGGCCTGCCCCAATCCGCATATGGATGCGTCCATCATCGCCTGGGAAAGTTCCTTCAGCAGAGGCTGGTCCCACTTCTTTTTTTCGATGAGCTTGAGGGCCTTTGCCGTGCCGACCCTGCAGGGCGTGCACTGCCCGCAGGACTCCTCGGAGAAGAACTTGATAAGGTTTTTCGCGGCAGTCGTGGCGCGGTCCTCGTCCGAGAAGATCACGATCGCCGCCGAGCCGATGAAGCAGCCGTACTGGTTCAAGGTGTCGAAGTCGAGCGGGATATCGCCCATCGCCGCGGGAAGTATTCCGCCCGAGGCCCCTCCCGGCAAGTAGGCGTAGAACGCATGCCCGTCCAGCATCCCGCCGCAGTGCTCGGCGATCAGTTCCTTCACCGTGATGCCGGCCGGCGCGAGATGCACGCCCGGCTTTTTCACGCGGCCGCTCACAGAGAAGGAACGCAGGCCCTTGCGGCCGTTGCGCCCCTGGGAAGCGAACCAATCCGCGCCGCGCTCGAGTATCTCGCGCACCCAGTGCAGCGTCTCCATGTTGTGCTCGAGGGTCGGCCGGCTGAACAGGCCCACCTGCGCGACGTAAGGCGGGCGAAGGCGCGGCATGCCGCGCTTGCCCTCGATCGACTCGATCATCGCCGATTCCTCGCCGCAGATATAAGCGCCCGCGCCGCGGCGAAGATGAATCGGCGGCAGCTTGCAAGGCGGATTCGCCTGCAGCGCGGCGATCTCCTTTTCCAGGATGGCGCGGCAGCCGTGGTACTCGTCGCGCAGGTACATGTAGATCTCCGCGATATCGACCGCCCACGCCGCGATGAGCGCGCCTTCGACGAAGCGGTGCGGGTCGCGTTCGAGATAAAAGCGGTCCTTGAAGGTGCCGGGCTCTCCCTCGTCGATGTTGATCGCCATCAAGCGCGGGGCCGGCTCCGCGGCGACGGATTTCCACTTGCGCCCCGCGGGGAAGCCCGCGCCGCCCAGGCCGCGCAGGCCGGAATTCTCCATCACGGCAATCACGTCCGCGCGCTTCTTTGCGCCGTCGATGCACGATTTGGCGAGAGCGTACCCGCCCTTCGCGCGGTAATCGGCGTAGTCGACGTACGCGGGGCTCACGATGTCCTTGTGCGGATGCGATTCACGCGAACCGGGCGCGGGATGCTTCACCGCCCTCGCTTTCACCAGTGCGGCAATTTTTTCGACAGTCGCATGCGGCAAGGGATTCTGGCCGACGACGGCGGCGGGAGCGCTTTCGCAACGCCCGATGCAGGGCGCATGCAGCACGCGCACGTCCTTGCCGAGAATTCCGGGCAGCTTCGCCGTAAGCTCGTGCGCGCCGGCGATATCGCAGGCGATCGAGTCGCACACGCGCACCGTGATCGCGGGCGGCGCCGCCTCGCCCTCCTTCACCACGTCGAAATGGTGGTAGAAGGTCGCGACCTCGTAGACCTCGGTCATCGCAAGCTTCATCTCGTCGGCGAGCGCGACCAGATGCGCGGCCGAGAGGTGCCCATAACGATCCTGGATGCGGTGCAGGTATTCGATCAGCAGGTCGCGCCGGCGTGGAGAGCCCTTGAGCAGCGCCTGGATTTCCTCCCGCGCCTTGGGATCGACCTGGCGCCCCTTGGGCGTGCCGCGCACCCGCGCGCGCTTCCCCTGCTCCTGCGGTTTCGAGGGGGCCCGGTCGCTCATCTGATCATTTTACTTCCGGGCCTGCTGGCAAAAGCTTGACAGGCATCAATAATCTCCACCCCTTGGACCCGGGCCCGGCACTATCGAGGGTTTAAAGGCTGCGTGCCGGACGTGGAGATCCGCTTCCTCGACTAGCTGCGGCGTTTTGCGGGCGACTTGTCGCTGGGGCTGAACTGCTCGACGCTCGCCTTGGCGTCCGTCTTCGCTTCGCGCGCCCCCTGAACCATCTTCACCAGCGTCTCGAGGTCGTAGCTCGCGAGCAGGTGCGGTCGCTCGCGCTCGACATACATGCGGATCGCCTCGGCCTCGTCTTTTGCGCCGGCGATCGTCTGCGCGAGCGGCTGGCTCGCGCCGTAGAGCATGCCGAGCGCGCGCAGCGCCGCGGCGAGCGCTTCGACATCCACTGCCGGCTTCTCGGGGGAGGTCGCGACCATAATTCGTCCAGCCGTGAGACGCGGATTTCGCCCGCGTCTTCACCCTATGCTAGGCGTCCCCGGCCCAAAGTCAACCGAGGCGCCGGCGGCCGGTCAGGGACTGACCTTGCCGCGCCTGCCCGACACGAGCGTAACCACGGTCACGAGCTCGTAGGTCAGGGCATCGACGAATTCCTCCGGATATCCCGCTTCCTTCAGCGCCCATTTGACGCGGTTTCCGAGATGCGCCTTCTTGTACAGATTCAGCTGCTGCGCACGGGCGAACGCCTCGATGCGGGCGAATATCGAGTCGTGCGTCTTCTTCAGCCGCTCCGCCGCCTTTTTCGCCGGGACGCCCACGCCGGAAGGCGGGAAGCGCTTCACCAGATCGGCCACGATCGTATCGGCGAACTCGTCCACTTCCTTGCAATTGAACCAGTTTCCGAACATGCGGGCGCGGCGCTGAAAAAATCGAATTATGGCATACCTCACCGGGCTGACCCGCTCGCGGGGCTGGCGCACCAGGCGCGCCACATGCCGCGGTAAGCCGCTTCGACGCCGCGCGCAAAGCCGGTTTCGTCCATTACCGGCGATTCGCGCATCATCGGGCGCAGCGACTCGCGCAGCTTCGCAAGAACCGGCTCATCGCGCGCGAGCTCGACCGCGAGCCGCACGTATTGTTCCGGCGTCGAAGCGATCCACGCCTGGAGCCCGACTGCCGAAAGAACGCCCGCCGCGCTCCGCG
>VBDM01000395.1 GCA_005881355.1 Betaproteobacteria bacterium | reverse complement strand
GACACGGAGGTCACCGCCTTCGCGATCCAGCCGCCGGTGCAGGATTCCGCGGTGGCGAGCTTCAGGCTCCGCGCTTTCAGCCGGGCGCCGATCCGCCTCGCCAGAGCCGAGAGCCTGTCCCGAGCCATCAGCCGAGGATCTGCTTCACGAGCGCCACGAGGAGCAGGGTGTAGAACGCCGCGACGATATCGTCGAACATCACGCCCAGTCCGCCTTTCACGGAGCGGTCGATATGGCGGATCGGCGGGGGCTTGACCACGTCGAAGAAGCGAAACGCGACGAACGCGAACCCCCACCACGCCCAGTCGGCCGGCGAAAGCAGCAGCACCAGCAGCATCGCGACCACTTCGTCCCAGTTCATTGCGCCGTGGTCGGCGATGCCGAGGTCGCGACCGGTGCGCTCGCAGGCCCAGATGCCGACCCCGAAAAAAACCACGACGAGCCCGAAGAGCGCGAGCGGCGGGAGCCACGCGTCGAGCAGGACGAAGAGCGGAAAGGCGAGCAGCGTGCCTACGGTGCCCGGGGCCGCCGGCGCGAGCCCCGTGCCGAATCCCAGGGCGATGAAATGGGCCGGATGGCTGAAGGCAAAGCCTAGGGTGGGGCGCCAGATCATGCGAAGTGATCGAAGCCCTTGCGTGAAGCGGAAATGATCTTGCCCTGGGCGTCGCGAAGCGTCGCCACGGGCTTGCCGGGAACGGCGGCCCCGATGCGGGTGAGCGAGATTCCCAAGTCTTTTCCGACCGCGTCGATCTCGGCGCGCTTCGAGGGCGGCGCGGTGAACACGAGCTCGTAGTCGTCGCCGCCGGCGAGCAGGCAGTCGGCGGCAAGCGCTGGGTCCGCGCATTCGGCGATCGCCTTCGCCCGCGGCAGGTTCGCCCACGCGAGCTCAGCTCCGACACCGGACGCTTCCAGGACATGGCCGAGATCGGCGAGCAAGCCGTCGGAGACGTCGATCGCGCTGCGCGCGAGGCCCCGCAGCCGCCCGCCCAGCTCGACGCGCGGCTCGGGCGCGTGCAGGCGCTCGAGGCACGCCTCGCGCGCCGGACCCTCGAGCTTCACGCGGCGCTGCAAGTAGGCGAGCGCGAGCGCCGCTTCGCCGGTCGCGCCCGACACCCAGATGTCGTCTCCGGCAAGCGCACCGTCGCGGCGCAGCGCGAGGTCCGGCGGCACTTCGCCGATCACCGTGACCGAGATCGCGAGCGGCCCCCGGCTCGTGTCCCCGCCGATGAGCTCCATTTGCCAGCGCCCGGCGAGCCGGAAGAAGCCCTCCGCGAACGCGGCGATCCACTTCTCGTCGGCCTCGGGCAGCGCGATCGCCAGAGTGGCCCAGCGCGGGTCGGCGCCCATCGCGGCGAGGTCCGAGAGGTTGACGGCGAGCGCCTTGTGCCCGAGCTTGCCGGGCTCGGCATCCGGAAAAAAATGGCGCCCGGCGAGCAGCATGTCGGTCGAGACCGCGAGCGTCATGCCGAGCCCGGGCTGGAGCAGCGCGCAGTCGTCGCCGACCCCGAGCACCGCCGTCGGCGCGGGCCGGGTGAAGTACTTCCGGATGATGTCGAACTCGGAGGCCACCTGTATTGGTACGTCCTTCGCGGTCAAGCTTTTTGCTTTCTTTCGTCCGGACGCAGCGTCACAGCGAGCTTGTCGAGCACGCCGTTCACGTACTTGTGGCCGTCGGTTCCGCCGAACGACTTGGCGAGCTCGACCGCCTCGTTGATGACGACCTTGTAGGGAATATCGGGGGCGTTCTTCAGCTCGAACGCCGCGAGCAGCAGGATCCCGCGCTCGACCGGCGAGAGCTCCTTGGGCTTGCGATCGAGCGTGGGCGCGATCAGCCGCTCGAGCTCACCGGCGTGCTCGATCGTGCCCTGGAGGAGGCGCGCGAAGTACTTGGAGTCGGCTTTGCCGAATTCCTTGGATTCAGCCAGTTGGGCCTGCAGACCGGCCGCGTCGTCGCCCGAGAGCTGCCACGCGTACAGGCCCTGCAGCGCGAGCTCGCGCGAGCGGCGCCGCGCCGATTTCATTTGTGGCTCTTGACGATGTTCTTGCCGAGGTTCGCCATCTCCACCGCGACCTCGGCGCAGTCCCTGCCCTTTTGCGCCGCGCGCGCCTGGGCCTGCTCCTCGGTATCGGTGGTGAGGATGCCGTTCGCCACCGGGACGCCGCTGTCGAGCTGCACCTGCGTGAGGCCCGAGGCCGATTCGTTCGCGACGATGTCGAAATGACGGGTCTCGCCGCGTATGACGGCGCCGAGCGCGATCAGCGCGTCGTACTTCTCCGTGTTGGCGAGCCTCTGCAGGGCGAGCGGTGCCTCGAGCGAGCCCGGCACCGAAACCACCGTGAGCGCCGTGACGCCGAGCTCGGCGAGCCGTTTGCGGCAGGCCTCGAGCATCGCGACGCCGATTCTCTCGTTGAAGCGCGAGCGCACGATCCCGACCCGCAGGCCCTCCCCGCTCAAGTCGGGCTTGATCTCCGCCATCAGGAGTCCCGCGTCTTGGCCGCCTTTTCCGCGTAGCCGGTGACCTCGAGCTCCCATCCGGCCATGCTGGGCATCTTGCGGGGCGAGGCCATCAGGCGCATCTTGCCGACCTTCAGATCGCGCAGGATTTGCGCGCCGATCCCGTAGGTGAGAAAGTCCATCCTCGAGGGCGCCTCGGGCCGCTCGGGCGAGGCGACGCGCTCGATCAGCTGGGCCGGGCTCTGCGCGCAGTCGAGCAGCACCATGACTCCTTTGCCCTCGGCGGCGATGCGCTCGAGCGCGTCGTCCACCGACCACGAGTGCGTGCCGGGGCCCGCTTCCAGAAGGTCGAGGAGCGAGAGCGGAGCGTGCACGCGTACGAGCGTCTCCCTGTCGGGCGCGATCTCGCCGCGCACGAACGCAAGCTGGGTCTCTCCGGACAGCTTCTCCAGGTAGGCGATGAGCCGGAACGGCCCGAAGCGGGTCTGGATCGTGCGCTCGGTGACGCGCTTGATGAGCGACTCGTTCTGGCTGCGGAAATGGATGAGGTCGGCGATCGAGCCGATCTTGAGCCCGTGCTGCTTGGAGAACTCGATAAGGTCCGGCAGCCGCGCCATGGTGCCGTCGTCCTTCATGATCTCGCACAGCACCGCCGCCGGATGAAGGCCCGCGAGCTGCGCGAGATCGCAGCAGGCTTCCGTGTGGCCGGCGCGCACCAGCACGCCGCCTGCTTGAGCGATCAGCGGGAACACGTGGCCCGGCTGGACGATGTCGCCAGGGGTCGCCTTGGGCAAGGCCGCCACCTTGATGGTGCGCGCGCGGTCGGCCGCCGAGATGCCCGTGGTCACGCCCGATGCCGCCTCGATGGACACGGTGAAATTGGTGCCGTGCACCGAGCGGTTGCGCGCCACCATAGGGAGCAGGTTCAGGCGCTCGGCGTGCGCCTCGGTGATCGGCATGCAGATCAGGCCGCGGCCGAACTTGGCCATGAAATTGATCTTCTCCGCGGTGACGAATTCCGCGGCGAAGATGAGATCGCCCTCGTTCTCGCGGTCCTCGTCGTCGACGAGCACCGCCATCCGGCCCGCCTTCAGCTCGGCGATGATTTCGGGAATCGAATTGAGGCTCATGAGGAGCGCCGCCTGCTTTTATGCGCGGATTTTACGCCCTTCGACGCCGCGCCGAGAGAAGGGTCACGGCTTCCCTCTCCCGCCGGGAGAGGGACCGAGGGTGAGGGAGCAGACTGCTGCTGCTCTGCGTCCTGCTCGTGGCCCTCGACTTTTTCACGGATGCGCGCGCCCTTGCCGGAGAGCTTGCGCATGTAGTAGAGCTTCGCGCGGCGCACGTCGCCTTTGCGCTTCAGCTCGATCGAGGCGATCATCGGGGAGTAGGTCTGGAAGGTGCGCTCCACGCCCTCGCCCGAGGACACCTTGCGCACCGTGAACGAGGAGTTGATGCCGCGGTTTTTCTTGGCGATGACCACGCCCTCGTAGGCCTGCACGCGCTTGCGCTCGCCCTCGACGACGCTCACGTTCACGATCACCGTGTCGCCCGCGGAAAATTCGGGGAGCTTGCGCTCCATGCGCTTGATCTCTTCCTGTTCGAGCTTCTGGATCAGGTTCATCGCCTTACTCCTTGTCCATTTCCTTCTTGAATTCCTCGAGCAGCTTGCGCTCGGCGTCGCTCAATCCCCGCCGCTCCAAGAGCTCCGGCCTTCGCAGCCAGGTGCGGCCGAGCGACTGCTTCAGCCGCCAGCGCTCGATCTGCGCATGGTGCCCTGACATCAGCACCGGCGGCACGGCTTCACCCTCGTACACCTCCGGCCGCGTGTATTGCGGGCAGTCGAGCAGCCCGTTCACGAACGAGTCCTGCTCGGCCGAGAGCCCGTCCCCGAGCGCTCCGGGCAGCTGCCGCACCACGGCGTCGATCAGCGCCATCGCCGCGAGCTCGCCGCCGGAGAGGACGTAGTCGCCTATCGACAGCTCCGCGTCCACCGCGCGGACGATCAATCGTTCGTCCACGCCTTCATAGCGTCCGCACAGCAGCACCAAGCGCGATTCCGCCGCAAGCGCCATCACCTTCTTGTGATCCATCACCGGCCCTTGAGGCGAGAGGTGGATCACTTTCGCCTCTCCTCGCGCCGCGGCCTTGGCGGCGGCGATCGCCTTTTCCAGGGGCTCGGCGAGCATCACCATGCCGGGCCCGCCCCCGTACGGCCGGTCGTCGACCGTGCGGTAATTGTCCGTCGTGAAATCCCGCGGATTCCACAGCGCGAGGCTCCACAGCCCCTGCTCCAGCGCCCGGCGCGTCACGCCCCAGTCGGTGAGGGCGGCGAACGCCTCGGGAAACAGCGTCACGCAGTCGAAGCGGATCACCAGTCCGCTCCCCAGTCGACTT
>VBDM01000393.1 GCA_005881355.1 Betaproteobacteria bacterium | reverse complement strand
CGTGCCGGTGAACATTCTCGACAGTTCGAGGCTGAGGGAAGTTTCCGGGTGGATACCGCGGGTCCCCTTCGAAGCGGGGATCGAAGAGACGTGGAAGTTCCTGTCTAGCGCTCAATAATCAGGACCTCGTGTTGCCTATCCCTACTGTTAGCATAGTGTTGCCGGTGTACAACGCCGGCACGGTTTTGCGACTCGCGCTCTCGTCGATATTCCTCCAAACCTTCCGCGAATGGGAGCTGATTCTCATCGACGATGGCTCGAGGGACTGCTGCATGGCAGGTTTCAGTTTTTCGGATAATAGGGTCCGGATGGTCCAGGACGGAAGGAATCTGGGTCTGGCGGCCAGGCTTAATCAAGGGATCGAGCTGGCCAGGGGAAGGTATTTGGCGCGCATGGACCAGGACGACATCGCCTATCCGGAGCGCCTGGAGACTCAGGTGAAGTTCCTCGACGAACATCCCCACGTCGATCTCGCGGCAACGAGAGCGCTCGTATTTCGAAACGACGGCTCTGCGGTCGGGCTGTTTCCGTTCCGCCAGACGCACGCCGAGATCTGCGCTGCGCCATGGCTGGGGTTCTATCTCCCCCATCCCACCTGGATGGGCAAGATGGATTGGTTTCGGCGCCACCGCTACCGCATCCCGGAAGTCGTGCGGGCGGAGGACCAGGAGCTGCTTCTGCGGAGCTATCGCGCGAGCCGTTTCGCCTGCCTGCCGGAGGTGCTCATGGGCTACCGGCAGACAGGGCTCCCTCTCAGGAAAATCCTGACCGCGCGCAAGCATCTCGCCCTCGCCCAGTGGTCTGTGAACCTCGAGCAGGGGCGTTTCGGCCACGCGGCCGCGGGCTTTCTCGCTTTCGCCTTCAAGGCCCTGACCGATGCCGCATTGGCCGCTGCGGGCGCCCAGCACATTTTCATCACGCGTCAGACGCGCCGCGCCTCGCAGGACGAAATCGACCGCTGGAGCAAAATCTGGCGAGAACTGCAGCAGTCGTCTGCCGACTCCCCGTCTTGGCTTCGCACGTCCGGGATTGCATCGTGAAGAATTGTCTTGTCGCGATCGCGCCTTTTCACTGGCGCAACGGGTTTCATAGGCACCCTGCTGGTGAAGAATCTGGTGGCGCGCGGGGATACGGTACGCATCCTGACACGCTCCAGACCCCGGGCAGATCATTTCTCCGGTTTCGTCGAGTTCTTCGTCGACGATCTTTCCTCGGGTGCCTGCGACCTGTCTGCCTTCGTGGAGAACTCGGACGTCGTCTACCATCTCGCCGGGGAGATAAGCCGCCCTGAAGTAATGCGCTCCCTGCACGTCGATGGAACGCGCGCGCTAGTGAAAGCTGCAGAGGGCCGAATAGGGCATTGGGTCCAGTTGAGCAGCGTCGGCGCGTACGGGCCGTTGCGCGAGGAGGCCATCGACGAGCACCGGCCGCTCGCCCCGCGAGGAGACTACGAAACGACCAAGGCCGAGTCCGACCGGCTGGTCGAACAGGCTGCGGCCGCGGGGGCGTTCAGCCGCACCATCCTTCGCCCTTCCATCGTATTCGGACCGGCCATGCCGAATCGTTCACTCAATCAACTCATCTCGATGGTGGCGCACGGGCTTTTTTTTTACATCGGGCCACCGGGTGCGTCGGCAAATTACATCTACGTCGACAACGTGGTCGAGGCGCTTGTTGCCTGCGGCACGCTGCACGCGGCGAAAGGCAAGGTCTACAATCTTTCGGATTTCCGCACTATGGAGCAGTTCGTGGGGGCTATCGCAGCGTCGGTCGGAAAATCCGCGCCGCGGTTGCGCCTGCCGGAGTCGCCGGTCAGGTGGCTTGCGCGGACTCTGGGCAGGCTGCCGGGATTTCCGCTGACCGAGTCGCGGGTGAATGCCTTGACGTCGCGCGCGCGATATCCCAGCAGCCGCATCGAGCGCGAGCTGGGTTACGTGCATCGCGTGTCCATGGAGGATGGACTGCGACGATTGGTTGAATCCTTGCGAGAACGGCGGTGAAAAAAAAAATCTGCCTCATCACGACCAGCCCTCTCATCGTCAACTTCTTCCTGGTTCCCTACCTGACCAGCCTGGGACGGAAATATCGCGTATCCCTGGTGGTGAATACGGCCGAGGAAACAGTATTGGCGGAAGGGCACGGCGCTGAAGTGATCGCCCTGCCGATCCGGCGCAAGATCTCCCCCTGGAACGACCTGCGCACGCTCGCGTTCCTGGTCCGGCTGTTCCGGGAAAGGCGGTTCGACGCGGTTCATTCCTTCAGCCCGAAAGCCGGATTGCTCGCGACGATGGCGGGACGGATCGCAGGAGTACCCGTGCGCATCCACACCTACACCGGACAGGTGTGGATGACGCGTTCCGGGATCATGCGATCGCTACTGGTCGCGGCGGACAGGGCGATCGCGCGGTTCGCAACCCATCTGCTCGCGGACAGCCCGTCCCAACTGCTTGTGTTGTTGGAGCTCGGCATCGTGCGCAGCGCGGAGAAATGCCGCGTACTCGGATCGGGATCGGTAAGCGGCGTGGATCCGGCGCGCTTCCGGCCCGACGGCTCGGCCCGCGCAGCCGTGCGCAGGGAACTGAGAATTGCCCCGGATGCGACGGTATTGCTGTTTCTCGGCCGGCTGACGCGCGATAAGGGTGTCTTCGACTTGGCGCAGGCGTTTTCCAGCCTTGCCGCGACCAATCCGGCGGCCGTGCTGCTGTTGGTGGGTCCCGACGAGGAACAGATGCGCCAGGCGATCGAATCCATTTGCCGCGCGCATATCGGGCAGCTGAGGTTTGCAGGCTACACGCGCAACCCCGAGCGCTACATTGCCGCGGCCGATGTGCTCTGCCTTCCCAGCTACCGGGAAGGTTTCGGAACAGCGATCATCGAGGCCGCGGCGGCGGGTGTTCCCGCGATTGGCTCGCGCATCTACGGCATCGTCGATGCGATCGTCGAAGGTGAAACGGGACTGCTCCACACCCCGGCCGACACGAGCGACCTTGCGGGAAAAATGGATATGCTGCTGAAAGACCCGGCGCTGCGCGAGCG
>VBDM01000396.1 GCA_005881355.1 Betaproteobacteria bacterium | reverse complement strand
CGCGAACACGACGCGCGTAAACGAGCCGGCGAGCACGAGGTGGCCCGCTTCGAGCGCGACGCCCATTTGCCCGAGCTTGTTGGCGAGCCAGGCGACGCCCAGGGCGGGATGGCCGAGCACGCCCGCGGCGAGACCCGTCTCCTCGATCTCGGAGTTGCGGTACATGAGGCCGCCGACCCAGCGCAGGTCCAGGTCCATCGGCCCGATGGGGCGCCCGCCGACGACGATGCCGGCCGCGGCGCCGTTGTCGGCGACGGTGTCGAAGATCTTGCGCGGGTTCACGATGCGCGCATCGACGATCTCCATCGCCGGCACGACGTATTCGGTGGCGCGCAGCACGTCGGTCAGCCCGACGCCGGGGCCTTTCAAGGGTTTTCCGAGGATGAAAGCGAGCTCGACCTCGACGCGCGGGACGCAGAAATTCGCGTGCGGAACCTTCGCGCCGTCGGCGATCATCATGTAGTCGAGCAAGTGCCCGTAGTCGGGCTCGTTGATCTGCGAGGAGGCCTGCATCGCCTTCGACGTGAGCCCCTTGATCTTGTGCTGCGCCACCGCGGTCGAGATCGCGTAGGCGTCTTCGATGGTGATATGGGGGTAGGTGACCGAGAGCTGCACCGCCTGCTTTTTCTCTTTCTCGGCGTTCAGCAGTGTTTCGACGCATTTCCTGCGCTCGGCTTCGGAGAGTGCCATGGGACCTCGCGTTTCGGGAATGCGGATTCTATCAGTGGATCTCGGGTTCGGGAGTCGGAGCGGTGCCTTCCAGAAAATCAAAATCGCAGCCTTCGTTAGCTTGGCGGATGTGCTGAGAGAAGAGCGCGCCGTAGCCGCGCTCGAACTTGCGCGCCGGGGCTTTCCAGGCGCGCCTGCGCTTCATCATCTCTGCGTCGTCGATCATGAGCTGCAGCCGGCGGCGCGGCACGTCGAGCTCGATCGTATCGCCGGTCTTCACCAGCGCGAGCGGCCCGCCGACCCAGGATTCGGGCGCGACGTGGAGCACGCAGCAGCCATATGCCGTTCCGCTCATGCGCGCGTCCGAGATCCTCACCATGTCGCGCACGCCCTGCTGCAGAAGTTTTTTCGGGATCGGCACTTCCCACTCGGGCATGCCCGGCGCGCCGATCGGGCCGGTGTTCCGGAGCACGATCACCGAATCGGCGTTCACGTCGAGCGCAGGATCGTCGATCCTCGCCTGAAGGTCCCGGTAATCCTCGAAGACGAGGGCGCGCCCCTTGTGCTGCAGGAGCCGCTGCTCGGCGGCCGCCGGCTTGACGATCGCGCCGTCGGGCGCAAGGTTGCCGCGCAGCACGGCGAGCCCGCCCGAGGCGACGAGCGCCTTGTCGCGCGGCAGGATCACCTCGGGGTTGAAGACTTTCGCGCCTTCGAGGTTCTCGCCGAGCGTCTTCCCGCTCACCGTCTTCGCGTCGAGATCGAGCAGGTCGCGGATCGAGGCGAGCAGCGCGGGGAGGCCCCCTGCATAGTAGAAATCCTCCATCAGGTACTTGCCCGAGGGACGGAGATTCGCGATCACCGGCACCTTGCGCGAAAGCGCATCGAAGCGATCGAGATCGAGCGCGATCCCGGCGCGGCGCGCCATCGCGATCAGGTGAATGACCGAATTGGTCGAGCCGCCGCAGGCGAGCACGCAGGTGACGGCGTTGTCGAACGAGGACGGCGTGAGCAGGCTCTTCGGCGTGGCGTCCTCCCATACCATCTCCACGATGCGCTTTCCCGTCGCTGTCGCCATTTGCGCATGGTGGGAGTCCGCCGCGGGGATCGAGGCCGATCCGGGCAGCGCGAGGCCGAGCGCCTCGGCCGCCGAGGTCATCGTGGAAGCCGTCCCCATGGTCATGCAGTGGCCGGGCGAGCGCGCGATGCCCTCCTCGATCTCTTCCCAGTCGCGCTCGGTTATCGTGCCGGCGCGCAGCTCCGCCCAGTACTTGCGCGTGTCGCTGCCCGAGCCGAGCACCTGCCCGTGCCAGTTGCCGCGCAGCATCGGCCCGGCGGGCAGGTAGATCATCGGCAATCCCATGGAAAGCGCGCCCATGACGAGCGCGGGAGTGGTCTTGTCGCAGCCGCCCATCAGCACGCAGCCGTCGGCGGGATACGAGCGCAGCAATTCCTCCGTCTCCATCGCGAGAAAGTTGCGGTACATCATGGTGGAAGGCTTCTGGAACGGCTCGGCGAGCGCGATCGCGGGCATCTCGACCGGAAAGCCGCCCGCCTGCCACACGCCGCGCTTCACTTCGTCGGCGCGCGAGCGGAAGTGCGCGTGGCAGGGGTTGATGTCGCTCCAGGTGTTGATGATGGCGATCACCGGCTTGCCGGCGTAGTCGCTCTTGTCGTAGCCCATCTGCGCGCTGCGCGAGCGGTGGTCGAACGTCTTGCGCCCGCGCGCGCCGTACCAGCGGTGGCTGCGGAGCTCTTCGGGGCGTTTTCTTGGCATCGGATTGCCGAGGTAGGCGACCATTGTAGCGCGCGCTCGAGGGCGGAAAGCGGCGACATCGATTATCAGGCCGTTGAAAAAC
>VBDM01000032.1 GCA_005881355.1 Betaproteobacteria bacterium | reverse complement strand
AGACGCTGCTGGATGGCGCCGCGATCGCAAGCGCGGCGACGACCCCGGCCGCGACAGCGTTCCTGCGAGCGAAGGTGATCATTTGGGTCCTCCTTGGGCTTGGCGCCGGCGCCGCATCAGCGCACCGTCTTGACGCCGGCGTCCTTCAGGATTGCGCGCATGCGGTCGGTGAACTCGACGTAGAACTTCGCGAGCTCCGCGGCGTTCTGATAGCCGTCCTCGAACTGGTTGTCGGCGATGTACTTCCGCCAGGACGGCGTGCGCGTCAACCTGCGGGAAAAGTCCTCCCAGAACTCGACGTTCTCTTTCGGAATTCCCGGCGGCGCAACCACGCCGCGGACCTGCGGGACGACCGGCACGTCGAACCCGGCTTCCTTCAAGGTCGGCACGTTGGGGAATGCGGGAAGGCGATGCTCGCTGATCTGCGCGAGCACGCGCATGTTGCCGGCGCGGATGTGCTCGCCCGCCTCCTCCGGCTCGATCACCATGATATCGACGTGTCCGCCCAGGAGCGCCGCGATGCGCTCGCCGCCTCCGGGGAACGAGATGAAGGCCCAGCGCGCGCCCGTGGATTTCTGCAGGAGCTGGCGCACGACGTTGTCGCGGCTGGTGTTGGAGCCGCCCGACTGCTTGAGCTGCCCGGGGTTCTTGTTCGCGGCGTCGATGAAATCGGCGAACGTCTTGTACGGCGCATCGGCCTTCACCGCTATGACCGCGGGCTCCAGCACCAGGCGCGCGATCGGCGTCAGATCGAGGAGCGTGATTCTCGCCTCCGCGCTGACGAGGGGCGTTTGCAGCCACACCCCGGTGAACAGGCCGATCGTGTTCGGGTCGCCTCTTTTCTCGGCGAGGTAGGCGGCGGCCACCGCCCCGAGCCCGCCCGGCTTGTTGACCACCTGCATGCGCACCGGCAGCAGCTTTTCCTTTTCCGCCATGACGGCGATCGCTCGCGCGAGCACGTCGCTGCCCCCGCCCGGGCCCGTGTGCACCACCAGGTCGACCGTTCGCGTGGGCTTGAACCCTTGAGCGAGCGCCGGCGGCGACACGCCGGCCAACGCAGCCAGCACCAACGCTCCATATCGCACGTTCATCGTCTTTCTCCTCGTACTGAAAAGGCCTGTCATCCTTGTTCGAGCGCGCGCAGGCGCCACGCATTGAATCGGCCGAACAGCGGAATCAGCAGGACCAGCGCCGCCAGCGACAGCATCACCGCGGAGATCGGCCTGGACACCAGGATCGAGAGGCTGCCCTCGGACATCATCAGCGACTGGCGCAGCGCGCGTTCCATGCCGGCCCCGAGCGCGAGCCCCAGGATCAGCGGCGCCGAAGGGTAATCGAGCTTGCGCATGAGATACCCGAGCAGCCCGAACAGCGCGAGGAGCGCGAGATCGAACAGGCTCCCCGAGACGCTGTACACGCCTACCAGCGACATGCCGAGGATCAGCGGGTACAGGACGTACACCGGCAGCCGCAGCACCTGCGCGAACAGCGGCACCAGCGGAAGATTGAGCACGAGGAGCATGACGTTGCCGATGTACATGCTCGCCACCAGGCCCCAGAAGAGCGCCGGATTGTCCGGGATGAACAGCGGTCCCGGCTTGAATCCCCAGAGGACCAGCGCCGCAAGCAGGATGGCGGTCGTGCCCGAGCCGGGGATACCCAGCGTCAGGAGCGGCACGAGTGCGCCGCCGGTCTCCGAGTTGTTGGCGCCTTCGGGCGCCGCGACGCCCTCGATGACACCGGTTCCGAACTGGTCGCGGCGCGGAGATACCGCCTTTTCGAGGCCGTAGGACAGGAAGGAGGCGATCGTCGAGCCGCCGCCCGGCAGCGCCCCGACGAGAAAACCGACCACCGAGCCGTTCGCGAACGCGAAGCGGCAGTCCTTCAGGTCCTGCCAGGTCGGCAGGAGGTTCTTGAGGCCCTTCGGCACCGGCAGGAGCTGCGTATCTTCGTGCGTTTCCATGTTTGCGAGCACCTCGCCGAGCGCGAACACGCCGATGGCGACCACGATGAAGTCGATGCCCGAGAGCAGCTCCATCTGCCCGAAGGTAAAGCGCGAGGTGGCGCTGAAGAGATCGGTTCCCACGCTGGCGATCCACAGGCCCACGAGCGCGGCGAGCAGCGCCTTGACGATCGAGCGGCCGGCGAGCAGCACCACCAGCGCCAGGCCGAGCGACATCAGCGCGAAATATTCGGGCGAGCTGAAGGAGAGCGCGAATTTGGCGATCGGCGGCGCCACCAGCATCAGCCCCACCACGCCGACCGTTCCGGCCACGAACGAGGCGATCGCGGCGATGCCGAGCGCCGCGCCGGCGCGGCCCTTGCGCGCCATCTGGTAGCCGTCGAGGCAAGTCACCACCGATGCCGACTCGCCGGGCACATTCATCAGGATCGAAGTGGTCGAGCCGCCGTACTTCGCGCCGTAATAGATGCCTGCCAGCATGATGATGGCGCCGGCCGGGTTCATGTGAAAGGTGAGCGGCAGCAGCATCGCGATCGTCGCCGGCGGCCCGAGCCCGGGCAGCACCCCCACCACGGTGCCGAGGAACACCCCGACGAAGCACCAGAAGAGATTTGCCGGCTCGAGCGCAACCGCGAAGCCGTTCGCGAGACCGGAGAGAATTTCCACGACCTAGAAACCCAGGGGACCGGTCGGAAGGGGCACGCCGAGCCCGAGCGAGAACACCAGGTAAAACGCCGCAGTGCTGGCGAGCGCCACGATCGCGGCGACTTTCAGCGGACGGCGGTACATCACCGCGACCAGGAAATAGGTGAGCAGCGCGAAACCGATCACGAAGCCGAGCGGCTTGAACAGGGCGATCGACACCACCAGAGCGAGCCAGGCCGAAAGCGCGCGGCCGACCCGGTCCCAGGCGATCGTCGTCCGGAGGGAAGATCTCCGCCGCAGGTGCGAGACGACGAGCACCGCCGCAAGCGCCACCATCGCGATGCCGTACCACAGCGGAAAGAAACCGGCGCCGGGTCCTTCCGGGGTGAGGTAATCCCAGCGCCACGCCTGGACGACGATGTAGGCGCCCAGGGCGGCGAGCGCAACTTCTTCGCCGTCTACGGCCGCGCGCCGGATCCCGGCGAGCTCGCGCGGGGCCTGGGCGAGAGCTACGAGATCATGAACGCCGACATCAAGCGCTGGTCGGTCGGCTCGCCGATCCAGGCTCCGCTCGATTCGTTGCTAGAATTGATCCGCGCGCACCGCGTCCGCGCCGAAGACCTCGAGCGGCTCGTGGTGCGCGTCGCTCACCTGGGCGCGAACACCACCGGCAACCGCGACATGCCCGACATCTGCATGCAGCACCTGTGCGCCGTGATGTTGCTCGACGGCGCGGTCAGCTTCCGTTCCTCGCACGACCGCAAGCGCATGCAAGACCGCAAAGTGCTCGAGCTGCGCCGCCGCATCGAGCTGCGCGGCGACGACGAGCTCACCAAGGCCATGCCGCGCAGGGAAGGGGTCGTCGAGATCACGCTTAGGGACGGGCGGGAGCTGAGGCACCATACGCGCTCGGTGCGGGGAACCCCCGAGAATCCGATGACACGGGCGGAAGTGGAGGCAAAGAGCTACGATCTCGCAGACGGTTCCGCCGGGCGCGCGGAACTTCACCGGAATCACGCCCGGATCGCTGACGATCTGGCAGCCGTAGGCGCGGATCGCCTTTTCGGCCTCCTTGAGATCGTCCACCTCGACGGCGAAATGATGGATGCAGGGCCCTTCGCCGGCCGCCGTCGACTCGGCGGATTCGGTATCGGCGTCGTACTGCATGATCGACAGGTCGATCACGCCGTCGGAGAGGTGGCGCGAAGTGTGGTCGCGCACTTTCTGGGTCTTCGCTTCCTTGAACCCGAAGACTTTCTCGTAGAACTGCGTGGTGCGCTCCAGGTCGTCGACTTTGAGCGCGATATGAACGATGCGGTTCATGGTTTCTCCAGAAAGTGGCCGCTCAGGCGCGCAGCAGGGGCCTGAGCATTCTAACGTCGCGGATCTTTTCCAGGTCCCAGATCGCGTTGCAGAGCTTGCGCGCGCGCGCGCTTCCGAGCACCGGCTTCGCGAGATCGTAGCTCTTTGCCTCCACTTCCGCCCGTGTCATCGGATTCTCGGGGGTTCCCCGCACCGAGCGCGTATGGTGCCTCAGCTCCCGCCCGTCCCTAAGCGTGATCTCGACGACCCCTTCCCTGCGCGGCATGGCCTTGGTGAGCTCGTCGTCGCCGCGCAGCTCGATGCGGCGGCGCAGCTCGAGCACTTTGCGGTCTTGCATGCGCTTGCGGTCGTGCGAGGAACGGAAGCTGACCGCGCCGTCGAGCAACATCACGGCGCACAGGTGCTGCATGCAGATGTCGGGCATGTCGCGGTTGCCGGTGGTGTTCGCGCCCAGGTGAGCGACGCGCACCACGAGCCGCTCGAGGTCTTCGGCGCGGACGCGGTGCGCGCGGATCAATTCTAGCAACGAATCGAGCGGAGCCTGGATCGGCGAGCCGACCGACCAGCGCTTGATGTCGGCGTTCATGATCTCGTAGCTCTCGCCCAGGCCGCGCGCGAGCTCGCCGGGATCCGGCGCGCGGCCGTAGACGGCGAAGAAGTTGCGCTCGCCCGAGAAAACGTCGTCGACCCCGGTAAACCCGTGCGCGACCATGGACGCCGCGGCGACGCCGTTGCGCGCGGGCATGCCCCCGAAATCGAAGGCCTTCTCGACGTGCCCCTCGTCGCGCATCCAGCAGGAGATGCCCGAGGCCTGCTGCGCGGCGTACGAGAGCAGATGCCGCGCCCCGCGTTCGTCCAGGGCCGCGAGCGCCCCCGCGGCCGCCGCCGCGCCGAAGGTCGGGCCGAAGCTGTGCGTCGAATGACCGGAGGCGCGGAACTCGATCGCGTTGAGCGACTGCGTCAGCCGGCAGCAGACGTCGTAGCCGAGCGCCACCGCGCGCAGGAGCGCCGCGCCGCCCGCGCGCTCGCGCTCGGCCATGGCGAGGGCCGCCGCGACCACCCCGCAGCCCGGATGCGTCTGAGATCCCGAATGGGAGTCGTCGGTCTCGTCGGCGTGCGCGAGCATGCCGTTCGCGAGCGCGGCGTTCGACGCCGCGGTGACGATGCGGCTGCCGGCGACGCAGGCTTCCCTGGCGCCGCCGAGAGTCCTGGTGAACGCGATCGCCTTTTTTCCCGGCGGCAGCCGCGAGCCCGAGAGCATCGCGGCGAGAGTGTCGAGCAGATGGTGCTTGGTTTTCTCGGAGACCGCGGGTGGGAGCGGCTTGCGCAAGGCCCCGGCGATGTACGCGCTCAAGCGCTGCATGACAGGCGAAGGGGCGGAGTGCATGTTTTTTCTTCGGGCCGTGCCGTGCCATTGTAAGCGATGGGCTTCGCTGCGCCATTCTTGAGTATCATGTTCGCGGAAGGAACAGTCCATGAAACGCGTCGCCGCCGCCCTGTTCGTCGCTCTCGCGTTTTCGGGCGGAGCCGGTGCCCAGGGCTGGCCTGGGAAGCCGGTGCGCTTCATCGTCGGCTTCACCCCCGGGGGTCCGAGCGACATCCTCGCGCGCGCCCTGGGCCAGAAGCTCGCCGATCTTCGGGACCAGCAGGTGGTGATCGAGAACCGGCCGGGCGCCGGCGGCAACATCGCCGCCGAGCTCGTCGCGAAGAGCGCGCCCGACGGCGCCACCTGGCTCCTCGGCAACAACAGCATTCTCGCGACCAATCAAAGCCTGTACCGCAGCCTCGGCTACGATCCGGTGAAGGACTTCGCGCCGGTCGCGCTGGTGGCGGTCCAGCCCAACATCCTCGTCGTGAATCCGGACGTTCCCGCGAGCTCGGTGAAGGAGCTGATCGCCTTGGCGAAAGCGAGGCCGGGCGAGCTCAACTACGCGTCCTCGGGGAGCGGCGCCGCCGCGCACCTCGCCGGAGAGCTCTTCAAGGCGATGACCGGCGTCGATATGGTGCACGTGCCCTACAAGGGCGCGCAGCCTGCGCTCACCGACGTCATCGCCGGTCAGGCGCAGCTCATGTTCGCGACCTCGGCTTCGGTGATTCCCTATATCAAGGCGGGGAGGCTGCGCGCGCTCGCAGTCACGACCGCCCGGCGTTCGGCGGCGGTGCCCGAGCTGCCGACCTTGTCCGAGGCGGGCGTACCGGGGTTCGAGGCGATCACCTGGCACGGCGTCGTCGTGCCGGGGGCTACGCCCGCGCCGCTCGTCGAGCGGCTCAACCGCGACATCGTCGAAGTGCTGCGCCTGCCCGACCTGCGCGAGCGGCTCGAGTCGCTCGGCGCGGAGGTCGCCGCGGGCACGCCGCGGGACTTCGCCGACTACATCGCGCGCGAGATTCCGAAATGGACGAAGGTCGTGAAAGATTCGGGCGCCCGCGCCGAGTGAGGCTGTGGTAATTTGCGCAGTTTCGGGAGACGCAGATGAGACACTGGACGGCATTGCTGTTGTGCGCGGTCGCCGGGACGGCCGTGGCGGCTGAGATCAAGGTGTTGAGCGCGGGCGCGATCGAGCCCGGGCTCAGGGCCGCGGCGGCCGCATTCGGGAAGCAATCCGGCCACGACGTGAAGATCACGTTCAACACGGCCCCGGAGATACGCAAGCGGATAGTCGGCGGGGAGGCGTTCGACGTGGTGATCGCGCCGCCCGCCGCGCTCGATGAATTCGCCGGAGCCGGCAAGATCTCGGCGGACCGCGTCGACGTGGGGCGCGTGGGGCTGGGCGTGGCGGTCCGGCCCGGCGCGCCGGTGCCGGACATCTCGAGCAGCGAAGCGCTCAAGCGCTCGGTGCTGCAGGCCGAATCGATCGTGTTCAACCGCGCCTCCAGCGGCATTTACTTCGAGAACCTGCTCAAGAAAATGGCGATCTATGAGCAGGTGCAGGCGAAGACCACGCGCTACTCGGACGCCGCCGCCGTCATGGAGCACGTGCTCAAGGGCAAAGGCCGGGAGATCGGCTTCGGGCCGGTCACCGAAATCCTGCAACACCGCGAGAAGGGCCTGAAACTGGTGGGGCCGCTGCCTCCGGAGGTACAGAACTACACTTCCTACTCGGCAGTGCCCATGACGGCCGCCGCGAATGCCGAGCTTGCACGGTCCTTCGTGCGCTATCTCGGCAGCCCCGAGGGCAAGGCGCTGTTCGCGGCAGCAGGCATCGATTAGAGAGAGATCCGGAATGAGAACCGTGGCGGCATTGCTGTCGTGTGCGATCGCCGGCACCGCTTTCGCGGCCGACATCAGGGTGCTCAGCGCGGGCGCCATGGAGCCCGGCCTGGCGAAGATCGCCGAGCAGTTCAGACGCGAGACGGGCAACCGGGTGAGGGTCTACTTCGGCACTGCGCCGCAGCTCGAGAGGCGCCTCGCCTCGGACGACCCGTCGGACGTTCTGATCTGCGCGCCGGGACTCATGAACGACCAGCTGAGAAGAGGCAAGATCGAGGTCGACGGACACTTCATCATCGGGCGGGTCGGGGTCGGAGTGGTCGTGCGCTCGGGCGCCCCGGAGCCCGACATCGCCAATCTGGAGCGTTTCAAGCAGTCGCTGCTCGGCGCCGACTCGATCGTATACAACCAGGCGTCGACCGGGCTGTACCTGGAAAAACTGTTCGACCTGCTCGGGATCGGCGAGCAGCTGAATAAGAAGACCATCCGCTACGCCGGCAGCGCGCAGGTATTCGAGCACGTGATCGGCGGCAGGGGCAACGAGATCGGCTTCGGCGCGATCAACGAGATCAAGCCGTTCGAGCCGAAGGGGCTCAAGCTCGTCGGGCCGCTGCCCGAGCAGGTGCAGAGCTCCACCGCCTACGCCGCCGGAGTGTTGACCGATGCGCCTACCCTGGATGTCGCGAGAGACTTCGTCCGCTATCTCGGCACGCCGTTCGCAAAGGCGGCGTTTGCCGCCGCCGGGATCGAATAGGGCTCATGCCCGCCTCGCTGCCGGAAAATGTTTACGTGCACGATGCAGGGGACAAGCTGGTCTTGTCCAGCCAGGACGAGGCCGCGCTCAAACAGGTGGTGGAGGGAATGAGGAAGGAAGGCGCACGGGGAATCGGGGCGCCCGTGAAGGTCGGCAGCAAATGGGTCGCCAGCCTGGAGCATCCCGCGATGGCGCAGTGCACGGTGGAAAAAATCGGGTTCGAGATCGTCATCACCGGTCCCACCGAAGCCGGCGTCCTGGCCCGCTCCGGCGAATTCAGGGATCGGGGAGCGCTGATCGCGCGCGGGCCCGAGAAGGAAGAAGGTGCCTGGAAGCTCTATCTCGACGACGTGGGCGCGCGGACCGGCAACATGATTACCGGTTGAGCTCCAGGATGTGGAGGTGTGCCGTGACGAGATTCATCGCGCTGCTGGCGCTTGTCTCCGGGCTCCACGCGCCAGCGTGGGCGCAATACCCGACTCGGCCGATACGCCTCGTCGTGCCGGCCGCCCCGGGCGGGGGCACCGACATCGTCACGCGCAGCGTCGTGCCGGCGCT
>VBDM01000031.1 GCA_005881355.1 Betaproteobacteria bacterium | reverse complement strand
AGCACGCCGGCCACGACGATCAGGACGAGTACCGAAAGTGCGAGGTAGGCCCGGGTGCCGCGTTTGCTGCTGCGCGCAAAGGGGATGCCCTTGTCGCGCAGGTCGAGGTCGATCTCCGCGGGGATATATCGCTGATCGAGCGCGTCGAGCACCGGCTGCGGATCCGTTTCGAGCAGCTTGGCGTAGCCGCGCACCATCCCGCGGACGAAAGTCGCGCCCGGCAGCTTCTCGAACTCCTCGGCTTCGAGCGCTTCGATCTGGCGCGCGCCGTATTTGAGGCGCTGCGCGACGTCGGCGATCGACAGATTGCGCTCGCCGCGCAGCTGCGCGAGCATCTGTCCCGGCCCGGCCTCCACGGGCGGCGCAACGGGTTCGGCTGCCTCGCTCACTCGAAATGCCCTTTTTGCAATTCCTGGTACTCCTTCGATCCGGGGAAGCGCCGGCGCAGCTGATTCGCGTAGCCGGTAACCGCGACGCTATCGCCTAGTCTGCGCTCGATACGCAGCGCAAGCCACAAGGATTCCGCGGTCGGCTCGGCGAGCTTGTTGTAGCGACCCACCAGATTGCGCGCGGCGTCAAGCTCCCCCCTGCGGTACTTGATCTGCCCCAGACTGATCAAGGCCGGATAGTAATTCGGATCCAGCTTCAGCGCGCGCTCGAGATAATCTTCTGCGTCGCGTTCGTTGTTCTTGCGCAGCGCGCAGGCCGCCGCCATTGTGTAGGACTTTTGCGGCGTCGTGTAGAGCGGATGGCGAATCGCCAGCAGAAAATAACGAATGGATTCTTCTTCGCGCTTGTTCTGGCAGAGAAACCAGGCGTAGTTGTGATTGGCGTCGGGATCGTTGGGATTCAGCCTGAGCGAACGCTCGAAGGCGTCTTCCGCCTGATCGTTCTCGCGCAAGTCGCTGTACACCAAGCCGAGCACGTTGTAGGCGGGAGCGTAACTCGAGTCCGCGGCTATCGCGGTGCGCGCTTCGGCGAGAGCCACGCCGAGGTTTCCCCTCTGGTAGTACGACCCCGCCAGCTCGGTATGGATGCGCGCGCGCTCCCGGGCACTCGCGACCTCGCCGATGATCGCCCCGCTTTCGGTTTGGCCGGGCAGATCGCCGGAAAGCGGCCCCCCGGCGCAGCCGCTTAGCGCCGCGAGCCAGGCGCACATGGTCAATGTGCCGCAAGGTCGATTCACGACGTGGTCCTTTCCAGGCGTACCGACCGTCGCGTGCGATCACGGATCTTTCCCGCGAGCTGTCCGCAGGCCGCGTCGATTTCGTCTCCACGCGTCTTGCGAGTCGTGGTGACAATCCCGGCGGCGTTGAGCGTCTTGTTGAAGCGCTCGATGACTTCGCGCGGCGAGCGCACAAAGCCCGAATTCGGAAACGGATTGAACGGAATCAAGTTGACCTTGCACGGCACCTGCGAGACCAATTCGGCCAGCTGAAGCGCATGCTCTTCCCTGTCGTTCACGCCCTCCAGCATGACATACTCGAAGGTGATGAAGTCGCGCGGCGCGCGCTCGAGGTAGCGAACGCATGCAGCGAGCAACTCGGCGAGTGGGTACTTGAGGTTGATCGGCATGAGCTTGTCGCGCAACGTATTGTTCGGAGCGTGCAACGAGACCGCGAGCGCCACCGGGCACTCGTCGCGAAGACGGTCGATCATCGGCACGATACCAGACGTCGAAAGCGTCACGCGCCGCCGCGACAAGCCATAGGCGTCGTCGTCGATCATCAGTTTCAGGGCAGCGACGGTGTTATCGAAATTAAGCAGAGGTTCGCCCATCCCCATCAAAACCACATTGCTGATGACGCGCCCGCCGCCCGGGGTCGCGCCAAGCTCGCGATTGGCGAGCCAAAGCTGCCCGATGATCTCAGCGACGGAAAGATTGCGGTTGAACCCCTGCCTGCCCGTCGAACAGAACTGGCAGGCCAGCGTGCAGCCCGCCTGGGTCGAAATGCACAAGGTCCCCCGGTTGGTCTCCGGAATGAATACGGCGTCCACGGCGTTGCCGTTGCCTACATCGAGCAGCCATTTGCGCGTGCCGTCACCGGCGACGCTGTCGCTCACTATTCTCGGAGGCGAAACGTGTGCGGTCCGCGCAAGCTTCTCGCGCATCGATTTCCCTATATCGCTCATGTGGGCAAAATCCGACTCGCCCAGGCGATGCATCCAGCGCTTGAGCTGGCGCGCGCGGAACGGCTTCTCGCCGAGTTCCGTGACCAAGGTGGCGAGCCCTTCACCGTCAAGACCGAGGAGATTGACGCTCATCGGGAAAAAATCTCCGAGGGCGGAAAAAAATACGCGATCTCGGTGCTCGCGGTCTCTGGCCCGTCGGAGCCGTGCACGGCATTGGCGTCGATGCTGTCGGCAAAATCGGCGCGGATCGTACCCTTTTTGGCTTTTCTCGGATCGGTCGCACCCATCAGGTCGCGGTTCTTTGCAATCGCGTCCTCACCCTCCAGCACCTGCACCATGATCGGGCCGGAAGTCATGAATTTGACCAGATCGCGAAAAAACGGGCGTTCCCGGTGCACGGCGTAGAAACCCTCGGCTTGCTTTTGTGACAGGTACAGCATACGCGCCGCTACGATCTTCAGGCCGGCTCGCTCGAAGCGCGAATAGATCTGTCCTATGGCGTTTTTCGCCACGGCGTCTGGCTTGACGATGGACAGGGTTCGCTCTACCGCCATGCAGGATCTCCAGCTTGCATTCGGAAAGCAGGGCAAGAAACACGCCTAACTTTTTATTTTATCAGGCTTTTGCCGGAGTGTCGCGCGTCGCCGGGAATCAAGCTTGCCGTTCGCGATCAGTCCCAGATCGCCGCTCCCAGGCCGCCGGAAGCCAAGGACGGCGTCAGGCTCTTGTCAGTTTGCCATCAGGTTTTTGCAAGGCCGGCCGCGTAGAGTGCGGATGTAGTCTCTTTCCTCCTCTGCAGCGTGGGGGCGCGTTGCGCTCCCACGCTCTTTTTTCCCGTGAAGTTCGCGCACTCCTCTCAAGAATCCGGGGGCCCGCCGCGTGCTATCCTGAAGCTCGACCCGGTTCGACAACTTGTCATGCGAGTTCTGATCGTCGAGGACGACAAGGCGCTGGCCGATGGGCTGATACGAACGCTGCGACAGACGGGCTACGCCGTGGACCATGCAGGAACGGGGGAGCTTGCCTTGCGGGCTTGCGCCGAGGAACACTACGACCTGGTCGTGCTCGACCTCGGCCTTCCGGGCATCGACGGATTCGACGTGTTGCGTCAGTTGCGCCGCGGAAGCCACGAGGGAAGCATCCTGATTCTCACCGCACACGACGCCGAGGCGGACCGCGTGCGGGGCCTCGATCTCGGGGCCGACGACTACGTCACCAAGCCGTTCTCGCTCCCGGAACTGGAAGCGCGGGTGCGGGCGCTCATGCGCCGCAGCCAGGCGGTCAAGAGCCCCAAGCTGCACTTCGGCCGCCTCACCGTCGACACCGTCGGGCGGCGCGCGAGCATCGGGTCGGATCCGCTCGATCTCACTCCGCGCGAGTGGGCGGCGCTCGAATACCTGCTCATGCGTGTCGGGCAGGTCGTCAGCAAGGAGCACATGCTTCAGGCGATGTGCAGCTGGGACGACTCGCTCACCCATAACGCCATCGAGGTGTATATCTCGCGGCTGCGCTCCAAGCTCCACGACGCCGGAATCAGGATTCGCACGGTGCGAGGCTTCGGTTACATGGTCGAAGACCCGGATGAACGCTAGCCTCCGCCAGCGCCTCACGTACTGGCTGGTCGGTCCGTTGCTGTTGCTGGTCGCGGCGGGAAGCTTCGTTTCATACCGCATCGCCTTCAACGCGGCCACCAAAGCCTACGACAGCGCCCTGCTCGACCCCGTGCTCGCGATCGCCAGTCACATTCGCCGTACCGGCGACAGGCTCGAGCTCGACCTTCCTTCGATCGCGATCGAAGCGCTGCGCATCGATACCGAGGACCGCGTCTACTACAAGGTGCTCGGGCCCGAGGGCGAGCTGATAGCCGGAACGCCGCAGTTGCCGACGCCGCCCGAGCGCCTGGCGCCCGACGAGCACGTCTTCTACGACGCCACCTTCGACGGCGAGCGGGTGCGTGTCGCCGCCCGTGCGGTTACGGTCGAGAACGGCACCGCGGTCGTCCACGTCGCCGAGACGCTGGTGAAGCGCGACAAGCTCGTGCTGGAGCTGCTGATAGCTTCTACCGCGCCCCAGCTGCTGATCGCCGCTGCCGCGGTGGCCCTGGTCTGGTTCGGCATCGGCCAAGGGCTCAAGCCCCTCGATCGACTGCGCGAAGAGATCGCCGCACGCTCGCCGCGCGATCTGCGCGCGGTTCGGGAGGACCACCCGCAGGAAGTCCAGCCGCTCGTCGGCGCAGTCAACCGCTTGCTCTCGCGCCTGAACGCGGCGATAGAATCCCGGCAGCGCTTCATCGCCAACGCCGCGCACCAGTTGCGCACGCCGCTTGCGGGGCTGAAGACTCACGCGGAGCTCGCCCGACGCCAGCCTTCGACCGTGGAGCTGAAGTCGCTCCTGGACATGATTGCCCAGGAAACCGGGCGCACCAGCCATCTTGTCAACCAACTGCTCACCCTGGCCCGGGCAGAACCTGGAGAAACGGCGAGCGGGCAGCCCGTGAACCTCCACGAACTCATTGGCCGTGACGTGCGCGACTGGGTGCAACGCGCTCTGAGCAAGAATATCGACCTCGGCTTCGAGCTCGAAGATGCGTGGACCCTCGGCGAACCGCTCCTGTTGCGCGAGCTGTTCGCAAATCTGCTCGACAACGCGCTCGCCTATACGCAGGCGGGCGGCAGCGTCACGGTTCGCACACAGGGGCGCGACGGCGAAGCCGTGCTCGAAGTCGAAGACAACGGGCCGGGGATACCGGAGACCGAGCGCGAGAAAGTTTTCGAGCGCTTCTACCGCGTGGCTGCCACAGGGGGCGAAGGTTGCGGACTCGGATTGTCCATCGTTGCGGAGATCGCAGACCGGCACAACGGCAGGGTCGATCTCGCCGCGCCGGCGAGCGGCCGCGGCACGCTGATCCGTGCTGTTTTTCCCCGCCTTGCGACGCACACCACCCGCGTCGTCGTCCCGGCTGCTACTCGAACGGTTCCCATGTCACGATGAGGCCCGCCTCCGCCGCCGCCGCCCGGAATTCGCACGCCTCCCCGACACCCGGCACCGAGACGAGCTCCTCGCCGCAGTAAAGGAGCGGCAGGCGGTCGCGACGCCACGGCGGAATGCCCCGCTCCTGAAACAGATTCTTCAGCGTGCGCCGTGGCCTGCGCGAATCCGGCCGCAATCGCTCTCCGCCCTGTCGCACGCGCACGGTGACCGGCGCCTGACGCAGTTTCTCAAGGCTCAGCCCCCGCCCTTCTTCCGGTTTGAACTTCAGCGCTCCTCCGAGCGCGAGCAGCGGCAGCGCGTTTTCGCCATCCCAGCTCTCGCGGAAATCCGGTCCGACATTTTCTCCCGCGGGCTCCAGGTACAGCTTGTCCCGATAGCGAAGAAAACTCCACCCGGGCACCGACAGGCTGACGCGGGATTGGGCCCGGGACTCGCGCAGTTGGCGCACCAATTCGTTGATCCGTGCCGCAGCGAGAGCGCGGATGCCTCGCGCTTCACACCAATGGCGCAGGAGGTTCTTGGCACGAGCCTCCCCCAGCTGATGCAGAGACTGAATTTCCACGGCGGTGCCGTCGCCGCAGCGCTCCAAGTCGGCCTTCGCCATCGCGTCGAGCAGTTCCTGCGCCTCCGCCAAGTGGGCCGCTGCGCGCGCGATGGTGGCGCTCGCCGCAGGAAATTGCCGCTTGAGCAGCGGGATCGCCTCGCGTCGAAGAAAATTGCGCTGGCGGACAGTGTCGGCGTTGCTCTCATCCTCGACCCACTCGAGGCCCCGCAAGCGGGCGTAGGCCTCGATCTCCGCGCGCGAGACCTCGAGCAGCGGCCGCAGCAGCCGGGCGCGCGAACCCGGAAACGACCTAAGGGAAGACATCGCAGCAAGGCCGCGCAAGCCCGCGCCGCGCAGCAGCCGCAGCAGCAAGGTTTCGGCCTGGTCATCGCGATGCTGCGCAAGAACGACGAAATCGGCCTCCAGGCGAGCGAACACTTCTTGGCGCGCCTGCCGCGCGGCGCCCTCAATGCCGAGACCGCGGTAGGGGCTCAAGTCCACGGTTTCCAGCTGCAGCGGAACCTGTGACTTGCCGCACAGCTCGGCGCAAAACCCGGCCCAACGGCCGGCGTTGGGGCTGATGCCGTGATTGACGTGCACGGCGCGAAGCGAAAACCGCAGCGCGGGCGCCAGTTCCAGAAGAATGGACAGGAGCGCTACCGAATCGACGCCGCCCGACAGACCCAGTGCGAGGTGCGCGCCCTGCGGAACGGTCTGCAAAAGCGCCGCCGCCACCCGCCGCGGCAGCTCACTTGAGCTCGAGTTCCTTGAACTTTCCATAGCCCATCAGGCGCTCGAAACGCTCCTCGACGAGTTCCTGCGGGCTCTTGTCGGCGACCGCGCGCAGCGCGTCGGTGAGAGCTTTCTTCAGGCCCTGAGCCATGGCCGCCGGATCGCGATGTGCGCCGCCGAGGGGCTCGCTGATGATCTTGTCGATCAGGCCGAGAGTCTTCAGCCGGCCGGCGGTGATGCCGAGCGTCTCCGCGGCCTCCGGCGCCTTGTCGGCGCTCTTCCACAGGATCGAGGCGCAGCCCTCGGGGGAGATCACCGAATAGGTCGCGTATTGCAGCATCATGACCACATCGCCCACGGCGATGGCCAGCGCACCGCCCGAGCCGCCCTCGCCGATGATGGTGCAGACGACCGGCACCTTGAGTTCCGCCATCACGTACAGGCTGCGGCCGATCGCCTCCGACTGGCCCCGCTCTTCCGCGCCGATACCCGGATACGCGCCGGGGGTGTCGACAAAACTCAGGACCGGAATGCCGAATTTCTCCGCGAGCCGCATGAGCCGCATCGCCTTGCGGTAGCCTTCGGGGCGGGGCATCCCGAAATTTCGGAGGATCTTCTCCTTGGTGTCGCGTCCCTTCTGATGGCCGATCATCATCACCGATTGGCCGCCGAAACGGGCAAGGCCCCCGACGATGGAGGGGTCGTCGGCAAAGGCCCGGTCGCCGTGCAGCTCCTCGAAATCGGCAAACAGCGCAGGGACATAATCGAGCGTGTACGGCCGCTGCGGATGGCGCGCCACCTGAGCCACCTGCCAGGGCGTGAGCTTTGCGTAGATTTCCTTGGTGAGCGCCGCGCTTTTTTTCTGCAGGCGCAGGATTTCCTCGGAGATGTCGACCGCCGAGTCGTCCTGCGCGTAGCGCAGCTTCGAAATCGAGGAACGCCGTTTTCATAGGAGAAAAAGCCCGGAAAAACAGGCTATTGTACCGAATCGCCCGGCGCACCGCGCGGCCGGTTCAATACTCGACGGGAATCGGATCGAGGCTGCGCCAAAGATACCAGGTCGCGACCGAGCGCCAGGGAGCCCAGAGGGCGGCGATCCGGCGCATCGTTCGGGGCGACACCGACCGCCCCTTGAAATAGTGGAGGCAAACATCAGGAACATCTCCGCAGTCCAGCGACCGATGCCTCGAACCTGGACGAGCTCCGCGATGACCGCCTCGTCCTCCATCTCGGCCCAGGCCGCGACGTGCAGGCTCGCGTCGACGAAGTGGCGGGCGAGCCCGACGAGATACTCGGCCTTGCGCCTGGAAAGGCCGCAAGCGATGAGCCTCGCGTGGCCCGCATCGACGACCTGTCCGGGGAGCATTCGCGGCGCGAGCGCGACGACACGTGCCCAGATGCTCGCGGCAGCCTTGACCGAAATCTGCTGGCCGACGATCGAGCGCGCCAGGGTGAAAAACGGCTCGCCACGAGGCTCCAGCGCGATGCGGGGATGATCGCGGATGATCCGCGCGAGCACCGCGTCGCGGCGGGCAAGCGCGCGTTTGGCCCGATTCCAGTACGCGGGTGCTGGGTGCCGCCTCACGCGCGCGAGGCGAGCGGCAGATTGAGAAGAAGATTTTGCGGCTTCATCCGCACCACGTTGTTGTTGTCCATCGACAAAGCCAGGTAGACGGGCCTGCCCGCGATGTCCGAGCGCATCGAGGCGGGATCGTCGAAATCGAGCCGAAATAGCGCCAGCATGCGCCGAAACCGTCCTGGCTCCACTTCCTCCCCGCGCCACAGCTCGTTCAACAGCGCGGTCGATTCGGCATCCAGGCCGATGTGCCAGGCCCAGTTGCGGTCCTCGATAGACCGCAGCGGCGCGACGCTCACGGCGACGCCGAAAAAATGCCGGATCCATTTTTCGACCACGCGGCAGAACGCCTTGTTGGCGGCTCGCCCGAAGTTCATGCTGATCACGAAATCGTGGCGCTGATCCCGCACCCAATAGTTCTGCGCGTTTTCGGTATCGAGCACGTCGAGGTTCACGGTCGCAAGCGGGGCCTGGGCCTCGACGATGAGGCGGCCGAGATTCCCCAAGCTGCCGCCCGAGGCGCGCATCTCGACGGTTTCGAGGTCGGCAAGCATCACCACGCCGTCGTCGGTGCCCGCCTTCTGTTCACGGAAAAAAAGCTCTCCGGCGCGCGGCTCGAGCGGATCATCGCAGCCCTCGAGAACGCCGCGCACGATGATCTGCGCCAGCTGGTCGACGAACAGCGGCGGAACCGAGACGTTCCCTCCCGAGAAGATCTCCAGGTAGCAGGATTCGAGACACGCCGCGCGTTTCAGTCTCTCGAAGAAGGCGAGCAGCAAGCGGTAGTTGTCACGGGCGTCCGCGTCCTCGATGCGCTCGAGCGCCTCCGCCTCCACGTCGCGGCGCGGGTCCTCGAGAAGCGCCTCGTGCAGCTCGACTTCGTTCGGACCGGACTCCTCGACGGGCCGGATCTCCGGACGCATCAGGTAAGCGCGGAGAAAATCGTCCGTGACGGAAAGCCGCCCGTCGCTCGAGCGCTCGAGTAGGTGAAAGCCTGAATTGCGCCAGAAATCCGGCACGGCGCTAAAGGCGATAGGAAAGTCCGGCGCGCGGCTAGGCCGCGGCGCCGGCCAGCGTAAGTACGCGGCTATGGGACGACACGTGCTGGACCAGGAATTCCATCTGGTCGGCGAGGATCCTGCGGTTGGTGAGGATCAGGTATTCGGCCTTGTTCGGCACGTACGGAGCGTAAAGCAGCTCGAGCCCGGACTCTTCGGGCACGCGGTTGCGCTT
>VBDM01000389.1 GCA_005881355.1 Betaproteobacteria bacterium | reverse complement strand
CTCCGGCAAGACGATCGAAATCAAGATGCCCGACGTCAGGGTCGATCGCCTGTTCGGCCAGGATCGCGCCTTCTACGACACCGTCAGCGACCTGGGCTTCAACGTTCCCCTGCCGTGGTCGCAGGGTCCGCGCCGCATGGGCACCGACAAGAACGCCGACCTTTTGTGGGTGGGCAATTCGTTCGGGTCTTCGTGGGCGAAAATCAACACCAAGACCCTCGAGACGACGATCATCCCGCTACCCGATCCCGCGATGCAGGCGTATCACATCGCGGTCGACAGCAAGCACCACGTCTGGGGCAACCTGTGGACCGCGGACCGCATCGTCAGACTCGATCCGGGCACCAACACCTGGACCATCTTCGATCTGCCGGTGCGCGGCACGGAAATCCGCCACATCGCGCTGCTCGAGCGTGACGGCAAGCTGTTCGTCGTGGTGCCGGACTACCGCACTAGCCAGATGTGCGTCATGACCGTGCGCAGCGAGGCCGAGACAGTAAAGCCCGCCCGCCGGAAAAAAAGAAACCCCTCCGAAGAGGGGTTGGTGCCTGCCTGCGAAGGCCTGACCGGTCGGTTCGTCCGACCTGCCCGGCCTTCCCGTCAGTTCGCGACGAAGCAATAGAGCAAGCCGGCGCCGCCCGAGGCTTTCAGCTGGTCCTGGCTGCAGCCGCGCGAGCCATGCGAGGAGTTCCAGGACTTCATGTGCCGGGTCTCCTTCAACCCCTGCAGGTCGTGGTGACCGACGATCGCCGAGCCATCGCCGCTCTTGGTCCAGTTGCCACAGGTGGTGTCGCCGCCCGCCGTGGAGAACATGCCCGCCGGATCCGAGCCGGTGAGGATGTCGTGCTCGTTCGGGGTGTCGCCGCGGCCCTTGACCATCTCGCCCTTCTCGGTCAAGGCGGTTTGCTTGTTGATGTTGTTCTTTCCGGAATGCAGGTCGGCCACGCTCTTGGCCACCACCACGCCCTTGGCGTTCCGCCACGGACCCTTGCCGATACGATCGCGCGCATTGACGCCGGCATCGCCGCCCGGCAGCGTCGTGCTCAGGTAGGCGTGCCAGTTCGTCGCTTTCGCGCCCGCCGCCTTGGCGAGCGCCGCGCAATGCGCATCGGCGCCCTCCACACCACCGAGATCGGCGCCGTTGCCCTTGCCGGTGCTCGTTACGAAGAACGTCATGTTTCCCTGCTGGGCCTGCACGGGAGATGCCATACCCGTTCCCGCGAGGATCGCCGAGACGAAAATATTTGCTGCCGAGATTCTCGAAAAGCTCATCTGACCTCCTTTGATTTATCGATCTGGACTAACGCGGAAAACGCCGGCCCGATTATAGGCCAGCGCATTCTCCCCTGGCTACCGATCGGCCAACACACTACGGTAGATAGTTATTCCGTTCATCGAGAAAACTTTGGCGGCCGAAATTGATACTCCTTCGATTACTTCAGAAGTGGCAGCGGCGGCTCGCTGCCTCCCGGAATGGGCGTGCGGTCCACGTTCAGAATCATCGAGACGAGCACGTAATAACCGTTCACGGCGATCAGGTCGACTACACCCTGCTCACCGAACTTGTCGACCGCGGCCTTGAAGGTGGCGTCGCTGACGGCGTGCTGGTTGTGCAGCTCGTGCGAAAAGTTGTAGACGATGGCCTCGTCTTCCTGCATGCCCGCGGGACGCCGGCCTTGCGCAAGGTCTTCCGCGACGGCCGGGCTCAAGCCCGCCTTCAGCGCGAGGCGGTGATGCGCATACCACTCGTATTGCGCGGTCCAGTGGCGCGCCGTCACCAGAATCGCGAGCTCATTCAGGCGCGCCGGCAGCGAGCTCCGGAACCGGATCTGCTCGCCCATCTGTCGAAGCCGCTCGGCAAGCGCCGGACTGCGGAGGTACACATTGAACGGGCTGCCGATCGTGCCCGCGCCCGGCACGACCGCCGCACTGCCCGTGGCCGCGACCGGGCCGGACATCACGGCATCGGCATACGCTCGCTGCGCCGGTGTCATCTCGGTGAAGGGCATGAGTTTGAAGCGGCGCAAGTCCTCCTGCGCCCATGCGCTTCCCGCCAGCAAGGCCAGCCCGGAAAACAGCAATCCAACCGTCCAGATCTTCATTTGGCGTTCTCCGTGGAGGTCACTCGTCAGTCATCGATTCGTCCACCGCTGCGAACTCAAGCCGCAGCCCGAGCGCCCGAGGGTAACAGCGGCACTCCGCTCAGGCGCTGCAGCTCGTCGAAAGAAAGCCCCGCAACCGAGCGGCTCGTCACCAGCCCGCGCGGCGTGACGTCGATCACCGCGAGATCGGTGTAGATGCGCTTCACCACGCCGATTCCGGTGAGCGGATAGGTGCAGCGCTCGACGATCTTCGACTCTCCGCCCTTGGTGAGATGCTCCATCATCGCCCACACGTTC
>VBDM01000388.1:4981-5217 GCA_005881355.1 Betaproteobacteria bacterium | reverse complement strand
CGCGCCATCGAGTCGCTGATCAGGCCCGAAACCCGCGTGATCTATCTAGAGTCGCCCGGCTCGCTCACCTTCGAGGTGCAGGACGTCCCGGCGATCGCCGAGGTCGCGCATCGCCGCGGGATCATCGTGATCGCGGACAACACCTGGGGGACGCCGCTCTACTTCAAGCCGTTCGCGCACGGAGTCGATGTCTCGGTGCAAGCGGCCACCAAGTACATCGTCGGACACTCCGACGC
>VBDM01000388.1:2105-4903 GCA_005881355.1 Betaproteobacteria bacterium | reverse complement strand
TGCGGCTGAAACAGCACTGGGAGGCGGGTGTCGCGCTTGCAGAGTGGATCGCGCGCCAGCCCGAGGTCGAGCGCGTGCTCCACCCGGCGCTACCCGGAGATCCGGGACACACCATCTGGGAGCGCGATTTCACGGGCGCCTGCGGTCTGTTCGGCGTCGTGCTCAGGGAAGGCGTCACCGACCGCGCGCTCTGCGCGATGATCGACGGCCTCGAGCTCTACGGAATCGGCTCGTCCTGGGGCGGCTACGAGAGCCTGATCGTGCCTTTCGATCCGCGCGAGGCGCGTACGGCGACGCAGTGGCCGCACAAGGGCCCGTGCTTTCGCATCCACGCGGGGCTTGAAAACGTCGAGGACTTGATGGCCGACCTTCAGGCAGGATTCAAGCGGCTGCGCTCGATCTGAGCGCCAGCCAGAAAACCTTGCTTCGACGTACTTGATCCAAGAGGGCCAAAACTTTGACCCGGATCCCTTTCGGGAACCCCGAATCAATTATTTTCAGTTGCTTACATCCGTATTGGAGGTTGTGATAATCCCTAGAGGCGTTGTCACTGTCACTGTTAGAGTGCCAGAGGTGGTTGTATCGGTACACACTGCTGGTGTTCCCGAGAGGGCACCGTCCCCCTTGATAGACACGAAGTAGTTCGGCACGGGTTGCGGAGCGCTCGTATTTAATTTGGTGAAAGTTGTGGCCCCCGATAGCGTGCCGTCGCTTGTGGTGACAGATATTGTCGAGCCGGCGGGCATGGGGTTGCCGTTCACGTCTCTGACGTGGATGCTCACCGGTTGCACCGGTCCACAACCCCCAAGGTCGATCGGCGAAGGTGACACATCGATGAAGGCGGTCGAACCTGAAAACACGATCACAATGTCTTTACGTACGTGGATGGATTTCTGGGCGCTGCAGAAGGCGCCGGCGGCGGGGTTGCACAGCACGCCGCTGTACGATCCGTCCGGGCCGTCGTAAATCCCATTTCGGTTGAAATCCAGAAAGGGCTCATTGGCATCGCGAGTGGGAAGGAAGGTAATAGGGTCGAAGCTCTCGTTGTAATTCACGAACGCTTCCGGCATATCCGTGGAATCGCCGTTGGCGTCGAACAACTCGCCGGGATCCGCAAGGCCGTTACCGTTAGTGTCGGTAAAGCTCTCCTCGCCCACGGCAAACGCCAGCACCGTGACTCTGCCGTTGTTGGGTCGAAGCGCTTGGCTGGTCAGGGTAGCGCTGCAGGCGCCATTCACGGTGATGCAAGAACCAAGACCGTTATTGCCGATGGAGCCACCTTGAGAAATAAAATTTACCGCGGTCCCGTCTGGAACAGGGTTGCTGAAATGATCCGCCAGTCGTGCGGTCAACAGCGTGGTGATCCCATCGTGATTCAAGCCTTCCATGTTCAGGATGGTTGCAGCCACCGAAAAACTGGCCTGATCCGGAATACCGGTGGTGATGGTCAGTTGATCCGACAAGGCGCTGAGTGCCCCGGTGGTCGCCAGCACTCTGACCGGCGTACTGACCGTGTGTCGTGGCATCGGAAATCGCGGATGACGTGGTCAAACCGTTGGCAAAGGTGATTCCCCCTATGGAGGTGCTCAACGAAAAGTTGACAGATATCCCCCCGATGGGATTGCCGCCGGCGTTGACCACTTTGAAGATCACTTGAGAGGATTCCTGCCTGCCGGCGCCGCCGGTCCCCTTCAAGGTGATGCTTGCGGGGATGGCGGAAATGAACTGGATGGAGCTCGCCGTGGGCGCAACCACGTTGAGGGTGGACGAAGCGTTGGCGATCCCGCTCACCGAAGCGGTGACGAGATCCGGTGCCCCACAGCCGACATCCCGGTAGGATGCAGTCGCTACGCCGCCCGCGCCTGTCAACACACTGGCGGTAAGCACGGCTCTGCCGCTGCTGGCGCAGGGGGAAGAAAAGCTGACCGTCTGCGGCGACGTTACCGGGACTCCGTTGCTGTTTACAGTGACGCTGACGCTGGTCGTGCCGAATGCCGAAAGCGGGTTGGTTCCAAAAGTGAAATTCGTGATGGTGACGTTGATAGCGCCGATGGAATAACCGATTGACCCTGTCACCGGCGTACCTGAGACGCTGCTGCTCGCCGTAAGAGTGGCAGCGCCAGCGGCTGAAAAGTTTGCGGCATTTAACCCGACAGTTGCGGTGCCGGCCGCATCCGTCAGCGCCGTCCCGGAGGGGGGGACGAACGCTCCCAACGTGGGGTCGGTGGTGAATGTGACGACGACGTTGGGAACCGGAGCCGGAGGGGTACTGGCATCTCGTACAATCGCCCTGGCCGTCGCGGGAACGGACGTGGTCACCGCGCCGGTAGCCGGGTTGGCAAGCGTCAGGACCAGAGTGGGAACGCCGGCAACTGGCGGCGGTGGCACGGGGGGCGGGGGCACCACGCCCCCGCCCGGCCCGCCCGGGCCGAACACGCCTGGAGTTCCTGACGCATTGGTCGTAGTGTCTTCTTGTGCGCAGCCGGCCAGGGCGAGCGCGCCCCCGATCAGGGGTATTGCGATAAGCCGGCCGAGCTTGTTCATTACGCCTCCTGCTGAAACGCCGCTACAAACGACGGGACCCAGGAGGGAACGACAAACCTCCTCCCCATCCCGTCATGCTCTCTCAAATGGGAGGCGGAGTCAGTGAACTCTGAAACAGCCTCCAAACTATTTTGTATGAACGGCGCAATTACCTCTTCGCGTCCAATATGATAGATCATAATATTGATTTTGTAAATTGACTAGCAATTGTATGTCATTGGTTATTAAGGGAAGCGGTAGGGGATCTAGTTCTC
>VBDM01000388.1:0-1975 GCA_005881355.1 Betaproteobacteria bacterium | reverse complement strand
GCCGGCGCGCCCGCGAGCCTGCGCGGCGCGGTGGCTGCCGAGGTTGCGCCAGCGTCGCACCGCCTCCTCGTCGCGCCAGAACGAGAGCGACAGGAGCTTGTTCTGGTCCGAAAGGCTCGCAAAGCGCTCCACCGAGATGAACCCGTCGATTCGCTCGAGCTCCGGGCGCAGCAGGGCCGCAAGATCGAGATACTCCTGTTTTTTGCCCGGAGCCGGAAAGACCTCGAATATCACCACCACCATGTTGTCCTCGCTTCCATCTAGCGGGCGCCGCCGAGCTCGGCGCGCATGATTCTCGCACCCTCGACCATCGCCTTCAGTTTCCCGAACGCCGCTTCCCGCGGCAGGTACTTCATCCCGCAATCCGGGGCAACGATGACGTCTTCCGCCCTGACGTAGGGCAGTGCGCGGCGGATGCGCGAGGCGACCTTGTCCGGGGTTTCCACGGTCAGGTCGTTCAGGTCGATCACGCCGAGGACGATCTTCTTGCCGGGCAGCGCCTTCAGCACCGAGAAATCGAGATTGGACTGCGCCGTCTCGATCGAGACCTGCTGGCATGAGCAGCCGGCGAGCTCGCCGAGGAACGAGTAGCCCGAGGGCCTTACGTGAATGACGGCGGCGTAGCCGAAGCAGATGTGCACGGCGGTCGTGCCCTCGACGGCCTCGAGCGCGCGGTTCAGCGCGCGCAGCCCGTATTGGCGCGCCTTTTCCGGCCGCGCCTGCATGTAGGGCTCGTCGATCTGCACGATGTCGGCGCCCGCGGCGAAAAGGTCGCGGATCTCCTCGTTCAGCGCGACGGCGTAGTCCATTGCCGCCTCTTCCTCGGACTTGTAATAATCGTTTTGCGCCTGCTGGCTCATGGTGAAAGGGCCGGGCACGGTCATCTTGATCTTCTTGGCGGTGTGGGCGCGCAAGAAACGCAGGTCCTCGACTTCGACCGGGTGCTTGCGACGGATTTTCCCGACGATGCGGGGCACCGGGTTGGGATGCCCGGATCGGTCGAGCGCCGTGCCGGGATTGTCGATGTCCACGCCGTCGAGGGCGGTGGCGAAGCGGTTGGAGTAGCTCTCGCGCCGGATCTCGCCGTCGGTGACGATGTCCAGGCCCGCTTCTTCCTGGGCGCGGATCGCGAGCAGCGTCGCGTCCTGCTGCGCCTCGGCGAGCAGCGGCTCGGGGATGCGCCACAGCTCCTTCGCGCGCACCCGCGGCGGGAAGCGCGCGGCGAGCTTCTTGCGGTCGATCAGCCACTCGGGCTGCGGGTAGCTGCCGACCAGCGTGGTTGGAAACAGCACGCTCAGGGCTTGAGTCCCTGGAACAGCTTTTCGCGGCCGAGCTTGATCCCGGGCTTCCCGTCGTACATGAAGATGTCGGCGGTCGCGAAGGTATCGTTGAAATTGTCGGGAATGAAGGAGCCGGTGCCGACCACGTCGAGCGGCGCCCTGCTGTTCGCGAACATCTTGCATTTGAAGAGGTTGAAGCCCGAGGAGCCGACGATCTTGCAGGCGTTGAAGCCGTTCGCGTCGAGCGTTTGCCTGAGCTGGATCACCGAGGCGACCGAGACGCCGGTGCCGAACAGCACTTTGCGCACCCGGTCTTTCACGATGTTCAGGCTGTCGGCGTCGAACGCCTCCTCGCCCATCACGTAGCGCACCGCCTCGTACTCGTTCGGCACGTGCAGCCACTTCACCACGATCTCGACCGATTTTTCGTAGTCGAGGCCTTCCGCGTAGCGCTTGCCGTGGGTGTCGATGCGCAGCGCGAGCGCTCGCGCGCCGGACAAATCCTTCGGCAGGGTCTCGTTGTACCACCAGCGGCACACTTCCAGAGCGTCGGAATACTCCCGGCCGTAATAGTCGATGAGGACGGTGAGATTGTCCCGAGGGTGGGTCTCGACGAACATCTGTGCCGCGCGCAGGGTCGAACCGGCGTAGCCGACGATGCCGTGGGGCATGGTGCCGACGCCGTTTTCCTGGCC
>VBDM01000387.1 GCA_005881355.1 Betaproteobacteria bacterium | reverse complement strand
GCGGCCTTGAGCAAGGTGAAGCTCGCGAAAAACTGAGCAACGGAAGGAGCCGCACCTTGAAAAAAGCCCTTGCATTGATCCTCCCAACTCTCGCATCGGTGGCGATCATGACTACGACTCATGCGGAAACTGTTTCATTCGACCGCGACGCGCCGGGCGCGCTGCCGGCCGGCTGGCGTTCAGGCGTCACCGGGCGCGGCTCGCCCAAGTGGTCGGTCGAAGCCGACGCTTCCGCGCCGAGCAAGCCGAACGTCCTCAAGCAGTCGGGCAGCGGAACCTTCCCCTGGTGCGTGAAGCCCGACGTGTCGCTCGAGAACGGCTATGTGGAAGTTCGGTTCAAGCCGCTCACCGGCCGCGAAGATCAGGCAGGCGGGGTGGTATGGCGCTGGAAGGATGGCGACAACTACTACGTCGCGCGCGCCAACGCGCTCGAGGACAACGTGTCGCTCTACTACACCGCGAACGGCCGGCGCAACACGATCAAATACGTGGATGCGCCGGTTCCCGGCAACACCTGGCACACGCTGCGGGTGGAATTCTCCGGGAAGAAGATCCGCGTGAGTTTGGACGGCAAGCAATACATCGAGATGGAGGACGATCACATCGCGGGCAGCGGCGCCGTTGGCGTGTGGACCAAGGCGGACAGCGTCACACTCTTCGACGATTTCGGCTACGGCGCTGCATCCTCGCGCTGAGACTCATGGGAGATTTCGACACGACTTGAAGACATAGCGCCCCTCCGGGCGACAAATTTGGTTTTGTGGGCGCGCCGATTCCGGGCGCGCCCAGCCGGGTCGTTGGCAGGCACCCGGTCCTAAACACGCCTTTCGCGTCCAAGCACTGCTCCGATTCCCATTTGCGGAAGGAGTGCACATGAACGGCGAAGGCGTATCCCCCTCTCTTTCAAGCCGGTCTCCGGCACCGGCACGGCCGGTCGCCGCGCGCACGCGGATGCTCCTCGAGGCGCCGGTTCTTGCGACGCTGTTGCGCCTCGCGGCGCCGAACGTGCTCAACCTGCTGGCGATCGCGGGCCTCATCACCTTCGACGGCCTTTTCATCGGCAGGCTCGGCCCCGATGCGCTCGCCGGCGTGTCGCTCGCCTTTCCCTGGGTGATGCTCGCGCAGCACACCGCCGCAAGCGGCATGGGCGGCGGCGTTTCCTCTGCGATCGCCCGCGCGCTCGGCGGGGGCCGGCGCGACCGCGCCGACGCGCTCGCAAGCCACGCGTTCGCGCTGGCGGTGATCCTCGCCGCGATCTTCTCGGGGTTGATGATCCCGGGCGCGCCGCTCATCTTCCATTGGATGGGCGGACGAGGGGAAGTCCTGGCCGCGGCCCTCGCCTACGCGAACGTCGCCTTCGCCGGCGTGATCTCGATTTTCATGCTCAATCTCCTTGGCAACGTTGTGCGTGGCACCGGCAACATGGGAGTGCCCGCGGCGGTGATCGTCGGCGCCGTGCTCGCGCACGTGCTGCTGTCTCCGGCGCTCATCTTCGGCTGGGGGCCGTTCCCGGTGCTCGGCCCGGCAGGAGCGGGCTGGGGACTGGCCGTGAGCTTCGGCGTCGGCAGTCTTGTGCTCGTAGCCTACCTGCGCAGCTCGCGCTCGCTCGTCGCGCTCGCTTTTCGCGGCGTGCGCGTACAGCCGGAGCTGTTCAAGGAAATTCTCCGCGTCGGCGTGCCCGGCATGATCAACACCGGGATCACGAATCTGTCGGTGGTCGTGCTCACGGGAATCGCCGGACACCTCGGCCGCGAGACAGCGATCGGCTACGCGATGGGCGCGCGCCTGGAATACATCCTGATTCCGCTCGCGTTCGGCTTCGGTACCGCGATCGTCGCGATGGTCGGCACCAACTGGGGCGCGAAGCAATTCGAGCGCGCCCGCCGCATCGCGTGGATCGGAGGCGCAACTTCCGCCGTGGCCTGCGGCACGGTCGGGGCCTTCTTCGCGATTTTCCCGGGGCTCTGGATGGGACTATTCACCGGGGACGCGGAGGTTGTCCGCATCGGCGTCTCGTACCTGCGCATCGTCGGGCCGATCTACGCGCTCTACGGCTTGGGGATGGCGCTCTACTTCTCCTCGCAGGGACTGGGCCGGGTCCTGCTCCCGGTGCTCGCGAACGGCGTGCGGCTCCTCGCGAGCGCGGGCGGCGCGCTCGTCGCGCTTTCCTGGTTCGACGCGGGCGCGGCCGGCTTCTTCATTGCGGTAGCCGGCGGATTCGCCATGTACGGCGCCCTCACGGCCGGCGCGCTCATTCACACCAGCAAATCGGAGGCATAACGATGAATACACGCTATCCCGGAGTTTCCTTGAGGCGCTGGCTCGCGCCGGCGCTTTCGGTAGCCTTCCTCGCCGCGTGCGACGGCGGACCGGAAGCGAAGCCGGACGGCGGCCGGCGCGCCCTGGAGCAGCGCTCCGAAGGACGACTCGAGGCGCTTCGCGTCCAGGTCGACGTGGCGCGAAACCGCCTCTGGGCGCTTCACCGCGACGGCGTCTACGTCTATGAGATCACGACCCGGCGCCTGGTCGGCCGCGTCGTGCTGCCGGAATGGATCATCGTCGGAGAGCCCTTCAACTGCGCGCCCGACCTCGCGCTCGACCCGTCGGGCGCCGCGGTCGTGTCGAGCAACGCGAGAACGGTGTTGTGGCGGCTCGATCCGGAGCGCTTCGAAGTGAGACGGGGCGAGCTCGCGCTCGACGCAGACCGCGACAAGAACGTGGGCTTCACCGGCCTCGCCTTCGCGGACGGGCTTCTCTTCGGGGTCGACGGCATCCACGGCTCGCTGTGGAAGATCGACCTGGCCGCGGCGAAAGCGGAGAACATCGCGCTTTCCTCGCCCCTGCGGGGCGCCTGCGGGCTCGTCCTTCGCCGCGGCGCAGCCCAGGCTGCGCCGGGCCCGTCCCTCGCCTTGTGCGCCTTCGGCGAGACGCGGATCCGCCGCATCGACGTGTCCTCGGACTACAAACGGGGAAACGTAAGCGACGGGCCTTGCGCGTAAATCCCGATCCTGCGTAGCGTCTACCTAATCCAGCGGCTCCAGCTTGACGATGGAGGCGCCGTGGTTGCTGCCCACCCAGAAAGTCACCGGAGTGGTGGAGTTGTCCACGTACACGCGCCGGATGTTGGTCGTGCGCGGCAGCAGGTAGTCGACGAACTGACCGGTCTTGGTATCGAGCCGCGTCACCTGGTCGGTGATCATCGAGCCCGTCCACGCCTCCTCGTTCCTGTCGATCATGACGTCGTAGGGCGACGACCAGCGCGGGCCCACCGCCCAGTCGCGGAACTGCCCGGTCTTCGTGTCGAGCACGGCGATCTTGTCGCCGCGGTACTGCGCGAACCAGAGCCGGTCCTGCGCGTCCATCATGCCGCGG
>VBDM01000392.1:2646-3190 GCA_005881355.1 Betaproteobacteria bacterium | reverse complement strand
CGCGCCCTTGTAGGGCACGTGGGTGAGGTCGATGTCGGCCGCGTTCTTGAGCAGCTCCACGTAAAGGTGCTGCCCGGAGCCGTTTCCCGCGCTCGCGTAGTTGAGCCGCCCCGGCTGCCTTTTCGCGCGCTCGATCAGCTCGCCGATCGAGCCGATCCCCTCCTTCGGGTTGACCACCAGCGCGTAGGTGAGGAGGGTCGTCTGCGTCACGCCCACCAGATCCTTCAGCACGTCGTAGGGGACCTTCTGCAGGTGCGGCAGCGTGACGAGCGGCGTCGAGCTGATGATCATGAGCGTATAGCCGTCGGGCGCGCTGTTCACCACGTACTCGGGGCCGATGGTGCCGCCGGGCTTGTTCTCGACGATCACCGGCTGCCCCCAGCGGTCGTGCAGCTCCTTGCCGATCAGCCGGCCCGCGATGTCGAGCGGCCCGCCCGGAGGGAAGGGGACGACGAGCTTTACCGGCTTCGAGGGGAATTCCTGGGCCAGGGCGCCGGCCGCGAGCGCCCACAGGCAAAGCCAAGCTGCCACGGTTCGCCTCATG
>VBDM01000392.1:0-2641 GCA_005881355.1 Betaproteobacteria bacterium | reverse complement strand
GGACTATAATGGCCCGGCTAAAGCGAGATGAGACCATGAGCGCAACAACGGCCCTTGGACACGAAACCGGCGCGGTGACCGCCGGCCTCCAGTACACCGTCGACACCGGCGTGAAACCGGTGAACGAGACCTTCGGCCCCAACAATATCCGCCGCCGCGTCTCCGGCGAGAATGAAGTGCGGCAGATGACGATCCGCGACGGCCGGCCGCTCGCGGACGAGTTCGACCTCGAGGTCACCGGCTTCGAGTTCGTGGAGCACAAGACGCGGGTCCGCGACTTCTTCGATTCCGAGGAGCTGAAGCGCGTCTACTATCCCGAGGTCGAGGCGCTGGTGAAGAAGGTCTCCGGCGCCTCGCGCGTCGTCGTCTTCGATCACACGCTGCGCTCGGGCGACGAGGCCGAGCGCGAGGCAAAGCTCGTGCGCGAGCCGGTGCTCAACGTGCACAACGACTACACCGAGTGGTCCGGGCCGCAGCGCGTGCGCGACCTGCTGCCCGGCGAAGCGGAAGCGCTGCTGCAAACGATCGCCGACGCGCGCAGCCTCGCCCCCGGAGACCTGATCCGCGCCGAGCGCCGCTATCCGAATCGCGTGGGCGAGACCTACCGCATCCGCTACAACCCGGCGCACCGCTGGTTTTATTTTCCCGAGATGCGGCGCGACGAGGCGCTCGTCTTCAAGGTGTTCGACTCGGCGAAAGACGGCCGCGCGCGCTTCACCGCGCACAGCTCGTTCGTCGATCCGACCACGCCCGAGGGTGCGCCGCCGCGCCAGAGCATCGAGGCGCGGACGCTCGCCTTCTTCAGCTGACTTTCACGCCTTCGTCTGCGATGTAGTCGCGGATCACGGCCTCGATTCCGGGGTCGGCCTTGAAGCCCAGCGCGAGCGCGCGCGGCGTCGCGAAGCGCACCGGCCAGGTCTTCACGATCGCGTCGATGCGCGGGTCGAGCTTCCACGAAACGCGCTTCGCGGTTTTTGCGCCGGCGATTTTTTCCAAGCAGGCAATCATCTCGGCGATCGTGACGGTGATCCCGGGCAGGTTCACCACGCGGTTCGGCCCCCACTTCGCCGCGGGCAGATCGTGCGCATGGATGAAGGCCTCGACCACGCGGCGGGGCGAGAGCAGCCACACGCCGGTCTCGGGCGGGAGCGGGCATTCGTAGGCGACGCCGTTCAGCGGCTCGCGGACGACGGCGCTCGCGAAAGACGAGGCCGCCGCGTTCGCCTTTCCCGGGCGCACCACGACGGTGGGCAGGCGCAGCGACCTTCCGTCGATGTAGCCCTTGCGCGAATAGTCGGATACGAGGTATTCGGAAATCACCTTCTGCGATCCATAGGAAGTCTGGGGCGTCGGCGTCGTGGAATCGTCGAGCACGTGCGGAAGCTGGCCTCCGAATGCGGCGACCGAGCTGGCGAACACCAGGCGCGGCGGCCTCGCACACTTGCGCGCCTGCTCGAGCACATTCTGAATGCCTTTGAGATTCACGCGCATGCCGAGATCGAAATCCGCTTCCGCGGCGCCGGAGACCACCGCGGCGAGATGGAACACCGAGCCCGTGTCCGGCGCGATCGCGCGCGCAGCAAAGGCGGGGTCCGAGATGTCGCCCGCGAGCGCCTCGAGCCGCGCATCCTTCGGCAGATCGGAAGGAAAGGCCTGATCGACGAGCGTCAGACGCGCGATCTTCTCCGCGGCGAGAGTGCCACGCGCGAGCAGCGCCTTCGCGAGCTTGAAGCCGATGAACCCGCCGCCTCCGGTGATGACGATTTTCATGTCGGATGGGATCCCCTAGAAGAACCGCCGCGGCAGCCACAGCACGATGTCGGGAATGTAAGTGCACACGACGAGCGCGGCAAGAAGCGGCACGAGCCAGGGCAGGATGGCGATCGTCGTGCGTTCCACCGAGAGCCTCGCGGTGCGCGACAGGACGAACAGCACCGTTCCGAGCGGCGGGTGCAGCAGGCCGATCATGAGATTGAGCACCATCACCAGGCCGAAGTGAACGAGGTCGATGCCGAGGGTCTTGCAGATCGGCACGAGGATCGGCACCAGCAGCGTGATCGCCGCCACCGGCTCGAGGAAACAGCCGATGAAGAGCATCAGCAGGTTCGCGAGCAGAAGGAACACCCAGGGCGTGTGAGTGAAGGCGAGCACCCAGGCCGCGACCGCGTCGGTCACGCGCGTGACCGTCAGGAGCCACCCGAAGATCGAGGCGGCGGCGACGATGAGCAGCACCGTGGCGGTCGTCTCGATCGTGTCCATCGAGATTTTCACGAGCATCTTGAGGTCGATGGTGCGGTACCAGACGAGACCGAGGACGAGCGCGTAGGCCGAGGCGATGATCGCGCCTTCGGTCGGGGTGAACACGCCGACGGTCATGCCGCCGAGCAGGATCACCGGGGTCATCAGCGCGAGGAAGGCATCGGCAAAGGTGCCGACCAGCGCGGACCAGGAAAACGTCGTATCGCGCCCGTAGTTGCGCCGGTGCGCATACCAGGTCACCGTCGCCATCATGAACAGGCCCATGACGATCCCCGGGATCACGCCGGCGAGAAAGAGCTGTCCGTTGGAAACGCCGGCCATCATGCCGTAGATCACGAAAGGCAGCGAAGGCGGAATGATGGGCCCGAGCGTCGCCGAGGCG
>VBDM01000391.1:885-1891 GCA_005881355.1 Betaproteobacteria bacterium | reverse complement strand
CGTCGGGACGAGTCGATCGCCCTTTCGAGCAGTTGAGAACCCAGACCGCGTCGACGCGCCCCGGCAAGAAGGCCCATGCCGAGCTCCGCCGCATGACGAAATCCTTCTGCGTCGCGGCGACCCACATCGCACCAGCCCACGACGGCCTGGCCATCGGTCACCACGAAAAACGGGTAGCCCGCCTCGATCACCGATCTCATCCACTTGCGAGAGTCTTCCAGAGGCGGAGCTTTCACTTTTCCAATGTGCTTTCTTTCCGCCGCCACGGAGGCTACGCAGGCGTGATAGCCCTCGAGGTCTTCCATTCGAGCTTCTCGAACTGCGAAGGGCCCAGCGTTCATTGACGATCAACGCTCATCGTCGGCCGTCGTACCAGGGGAAGCAGGCGGTACGGCTACGCAGCGTCCTTCCGGCGCTGAAAACAATCTATCCTGCGGTCGCTCGTAACGAGCGGATGCCGGCGAAGGATGGCGATCGTCCGCCCTTTGTGGCGGGCGAGGCGCTTCAGCATCAGGAAGAGATCGATCTCCTCGGCCGCAAAGAGCTGTTGATTGAATCCACCGACCTCGCGGAACGCCGCGGCCTCCAAGAACATGAACGATCCCGCCGCCCACTTGCTGATTCGGCTGAGCGCGTTCCAGACGGCGAGCGCGATAATGGGGCGCGTGCTGTCGAATACGACCGTGCTCCCGCCTGCCAGGCATCGCCCGCCCTCGATCTCATCAGCCGCATCCGCGAAGAGTTCTATGCTCGGTCGCGAGTCCGCGTCGACGAACACGAGCCAGTCCCCGTCAGCGTGCGCTGCACCCGTGTTCCGCGCGCGGGCGATCTGATTGAAAGGCTCGAAGACGACTCGCGCACCGGCCGCGCGGGCGATTTTGGCGGTGCGGTCGGTGGAATTGTTGTCACAGACGATCAGCTCCGAGAGCCATCCGCGCGCCCCGAACGCCGCCATCGCGGCGCGGATGCTCTTGAGCGACTCAGGCAGCAGCCGCTCCTCGTTGAA
>VBDM01000391.1:0-879 GCA_005881355.1 Betaproteobacteria bacterium | reverse complement strand
GACGACGACTGAGATTTTCACGCCATCCCAGTCAATCCCATTTGCCCCGCGCTCTCGCACGTGGTTGCCCGCAATGGCGACATTCCTTGGTATCCATAGCGCTCTCCGGAGGCCGGCTGCTGACCACTACAGAGGGTTTGGTGCAGAATTCTGTACCATCTGCCGCCGGGGAGCTAGCGTTTCTGCGGCTTGAGTTGCTCGCGATAGAGCCTCGAGCGCCGCACGTAGATGTCGGCGTTCTCCACCAGCCCTTCCTTTTCCTCCGGCTTCAGCTCGCGCACGATCTTGCCCGGCGAGCCGACGACGAGCACGCCGTCGGGGTAGGTCTTGCCCTCGGGGATGAGCGCGCCGGCGCCGATGAGGCAGCCGCTGCCGATGACGGCGTGGTTCATGATGACCGCTCCGATTCCGACGAGCGTGCCGTCGCCGATGGTGCAGCCGTGGAGCATCGCCTGGTGGCCGACGGAGACGTTCTTGCCGAGGGTGAGCGGAACGCCCGGGTCGACGTGCAGGACCGCGGCGTCCTGGATGTTGGTGCGCTCGCCGATGGTGATGATGTCGTTGTCGCCGCGCACGACCGCGTTGAACCAGACGCTCGCCTGGTTGTGCAGGACCACGGTGCCGATCACGGTGGCGTTGTCCGCAATGAACCACTCCTCGCCGCGGAATGCGACTTTGCGCTCGCCCAGTGAGAAGACCGCCATGATTGCGGCTCGATCATATCAGAGCGCCGCCTGCTATCATCACGCGCTTCCATGAAGCCCAGTGAATCTGTATACGTTCCGGTGCGCGGCCTGCGCTATCACTGCCGCTGCTGGGGCGACGCACGCGCGCCCAAGCTCTTCATGCTGCACGGCTGGATGGACGTGTCGGCGTCGT
>VBDM01000007.1 GCA_005881355.1 Betaproteobacteria bacterium | reverse complement strand
TCGATGGCGGCGTCGCGCAGAAACGGAGCGACGCCGAAGATTTCCTGGAAGCTGCGCAAGGTCGATCCATGCGTGTAGCGGATGAAGTTCCGGTAGCCGTTGCCCTTGGCGAACGGCGACAGCACGATCATGCCGATCGGACCGTCCGAAACCGCGCCCTCGTCCCATGTGACGAACACCGCGCCGCCGCTCCGGTAGGCCGCGGAGCCGAGGATCGCGGGCAGGTTCTGGGACAGCCAGGTATCGCCCTGCCGGATGGNNNNATGAAGTTGTATTGCGCGACGGTATTGTTGGCGAGATCCGTCGCCAGTTCGCCAAACGGCCGCACGTGGCCGATGCAATTGACCGAATTGGGATCCTGGTTATTCGTTACATCGTCAAAGTAAACGAAGGGGTTGTGCTTCACGGCATATAGCCCGTTGCTCACCAGCGGACAGTCGGCGCCGCTGATATTCTCCTGATACGTCTTCCAGGAAATGCCGCTTTTTTGCAGCAAGCTTACCAGATGGCTGGTCGTGCTCTGGTGATTCGCGCTGGGCGGGTCGTCATTGAAGATGCCGAAGTTGGTGCCGGCTTCGAGCCACAGATAGTTGGGCAGGCTGGGGTGAACCAGCGGCGGATTGAAGTACAGCTCCGCGTGGGACGCCATGGGCAGCAGGGTGTTGTTGATGTAAGGGGCGCTGCTGCTGCCGGCGATCTGCAACCAGTTTTTGTTCTCCATGAGTATGATGAAGACCGTTCTTATGTGCGGTTGCGAGACGGGCGTAGTCCCCGCAGTAGCGCAAGCACCTATGCAGGCCAGCAGCAGAGTCGATCCCAACGCGGCCATGACTCGACGTGAGAATTTCATGACGCCTCCTTAGAGCGGATATCCATGTCATTGTAGGGCAGTGATACGTTGCACGCGACTCCGTAAGCTTGGTTCTTTCGGTCCGGAGCGCCGTGGCGGTTCGTTCGGTGCCGTCTTCGCTCCTGCGGCGAGCGCGCCGCAAGCGCAGTGCGCTAGAATTTACCGACGAACGACCAACGGAGAATGAAGCATGTCCGAAGCCCACGCTCACGTCGATCCCGCCAACAAGAAAGTCGCGCTATTCATCGCCGTCCTCGCGCTCGTGCTTGCGTTTGCGGAGACGCTGGGCAAGGGCGCGCAAACGAGCGCGCTCGCCAATCACATCGAGGCCTCGAACCTGTGGGCCTTCTTCCAGGCGAAGACCATCCGCCAGACGACCGTGCGCACCGCCGCCGAGGAGATGGAAGCGCAGTTCGGGCAGAGGGCGCCCGAGGCGGTGAAGAAGCAGGTCGAAGCCTGGAAGAAGACCGCCGAACGCTACCAATCCGAGCCCGAGACCAACGAAGGCCGCAAGGAGCTGATGGCGCGCGCGAAGGAGATGGAGACAAAGCGCGACCGCGCGATGTCGGCCTACCACAACTACGAGATCGCCTCCGCTGCCGTGCAGATCGCAATCGTGCTCGCTTCGGCCCAGATCATCACCGGCGTCGCGGCGTTGCTGTGGATCGCCTACGCTCTGGGGGCGGTCGGCGTCGTGTTCAGCCTGATCGGCTTCTTCTGGCCGACCGCGGTGCATCTCTTCTAGGTAATCATCACAGCCCGAGAACGCGGACTCCGAGCGGAATCAGCACGGCGCCGAGCACCCCGTGCAGTCCCATCGCGAGGCTCGAATAAGCTCCCGCCTCCGGATTGACGCTGAACGCCCGCGATGTGCCGAGGCCGTGCGCGGCGACACCGATCGCGAAGCCCCGCTGCCACCACTCGCGGCTGCGCACGAAGTCGAGCACGTAGCGCGCGAGAACGGCGCCGAGGATGCCGGTGGATACGGCGAAGACCGCGGTCAGGGTCGGCGACACGCCGATCCGCTCGGCGATGCCCATCGCGATCGGCGCGGTAACCGACTTTGCGATGAAGCCGCCCACGATCGCCGAATCGGCGCCCAGCAGCCGCGCGATCCCCACCGCGCTCGCAATGGAGGTGATGCCCCCCGCAAGCAGCGCGGCGAGCAAAGGCACGATCCTTCCGCGCATCGCATCGAGCCCCTTGTAGATCGGCACCGCGAGCGAAACCGTCGCGGTCCCGAGCAGGAAGTGGACGAACTGCGCGCCCTCGAAGTACTTCGGATACGGCATGTCGATCAGCGTGATCGTCGCCGCGACCAGGACGATCGCGATCAGCACCGGGTTCGCGAGCGGATGCCGATTCGCCCGCTCGTACACGATCACGCCGAGCTGATAAGCGCCGAGCGTGAGGACGAGCGCGAGGAGCGGGCTGCCCGAGAGGTAGACCCATATCTCGTGGATGTTGGGAAACGCGCTCGTTTGCGCGTTCATTTGCCCGGGCCTCGCGACAATCCCTTCAGGACGAGCGCGGTCACGGCGACGGTGAGGATCACGCTCACGAGGAGCGCCGTTGCGATCGCGGCGGCGTGGGCCTTCAGGTGCGGCCAGAACATCACGACGCCGACCGCGGCGGGGACGAAAAGCAGCCCGAAATGCCGGCTGAACACCGTCGCCACTTCATCCAGCGGCGCGTTCACGCTTTTGCGGAGAGCGAGGAAGCCGGCGAGCAGGATCAGGCCGACGACCGGACCTGGGATCAACGGCAAAAAGAAGTGCGTGATCAGCTCGCCCAGCCCCTGGAAGAGGAGGATCTGTACTAGTCCGGGCATCATGACGCGTGAGTCATCCTGTAGAAGCCGCTACGGGTTGAATCCCGAAGATCGTTTTTTCGGGGATCCGTCTCCGGCCGGCTATGATTCCCGGCCCTACGACGGCACGTTCCAAAACGCCGTGCCCGAATTCAGCTGCAGCAGGCCGCGTCGGATTCGGCCTTCCCCGTCGGAACACAGCACGCGCTCTGCTCTCCGTCACCCGGCTGCTTGGCCAGGGGGATGCAGCACGCGCCTTCTCCCTTGCGCGCGGACTCCTCGCCGTAGATGGGAACGCTGCCGAGCGCGTGGAACGTTTCCCAGGCGACGCCTTGCGGATCCTCGATCCAGTATTTGTCCGACTTGGCGTAGCAGCACGACGTTCCGGTCTGGTCGAGCGCCGCGATGTCGGCCTTCGCCACTTGCTCGCGCAGCTCTTTCAGCTCCTCGTCGGATTCCACCTGGAACCCCAGATGGTTCACCCCGGCCGCATGCCCGCGCCGGGAAATGGCGAAGTTGATCCTCGGATCGTCCAGCATCCACTTGGCGTAATCGGCTTTCTCGACGGCCGGCGGCGCGCCAAAGAGGCTGCTGTAAAAACGCACGCTCTCCGGCAGATCGCGGACGGAAACGTGAACATGGAATCGCTTCATGTGACTTTCTCCTTTCGTTTGCGAGTTACCGGCTTGCGTGCCGGAGCGCAGGTCTCCCCGCCGCAGCAGTTCTCCATCAAATAGGAAACCAGCGCGTTCATCTTTTCGAAATCGGGCGCGTAGTAGATGAAGCGGCCTTCCTGCCGCGAGACCAGCAGTCCGGCGTTGGTCAGCTCCTTGAGGTGGAAGGAGAGCGTCGCCGGCGCGATATCGAACTTGGCCGCGATGTCGCCGACGCAAAGGCCTTCCGGCCCTTTTTGCACGAGCAGCCGGAAGATGGCGAGGCGCGCGTCCTGAGCGAGAGCCGCGAGACTGGCGACGGCGGTCTTAGATTCCATAGTTCGAGTATTATAGAAATATTGAGGCTTGTCAAGCCCGCCCTCCCGGGAATCCGGGCCAGAGGTCCGCTACCGGTTCTGAGGCCCGCGGCCGGGCATCATGACGCGTGAGCGATCATGGCTGATTCTATCCATTTGTCACATTTCTCATTGTGAGGCAGTGGCGGGCGCTTGCGCGCTGATGCACAGTCATCCTCCTCATGTCAGCTTCGCACACCGCGAGAGCCGCTTCCCAAGGGACGCGCACGCGTCCAGCCCGGGTCGCACTGTTTCATCCACTCCTCCGGTCGCTCTCCCGGTCGGGCCGGCGAGCGCTCCGGGCTTCGAGCCGACGAGCGCTGCGCGCGTTGCTGGCCGCGCCGCTGCCGATCCAGTTCCTGGTGGGCGCGGTCGTCGTTCTGGCGGTCTGGGTAGTGCTGAACACGGTGTACCAGGTGATCCGCAAGCCGACCGAGATGTTCTTCCCGGTGAGCGGCACGCTCGCCAAGGCGCCGCCCGAGACTTGGCGGCGATACGGGCCGCTCTTCCGCGGGCATTCCACAGCGGTCATCACGCCTGATCTTCTGGCCGCGCTCGCTCAGGTCGAAGGCGCGGGCAACCCGGTGGCGCGGACCTACTGGCGGTGGCGTCCGACGTGGAATCCGCTGGAGCTGTACCGGCCGGCGTCGAGCGCGGTCGGAATGTACCAGATCACCAACGCGATGTTCGCCGAGGCGAGGCGCTATTGCGTCCACGACCACGTGGTGGTGGAGGACGGCCCCTGGCACGACTTGAGCTCGTGCTGGTTCAACAGCCTCTACTTTCGGGTCGTCCCGAGCCACGCGGTCGAGATGACCGCCGCTTTCCTGGATCGCCGCGTCGCGAACACGATGGCGCGCCGTCAGATCGCCGATGCCACGCTCCCGCAGAAGCAGGATCTGGCCGCCCTCATCCACCTGTGCGGTGCCGCGTGGAGCGACGGCTACGCACGGCGCGGCTTCCTGCAGACGGCCGGACAGCGGTGCGGCGAGCACGACGTCGACAGCTACCTCGCGCAGGTCCACGCGATGAGGAGGCAGTTCGTGCGGCTGGCCGCTGCGGAGCTCTGAGGAGATGCGCGTCAGCCGCGCGTGCTCCATTCGCCGCCGAGGATCTTTTCCGCCCAGAACAGGCCGGCGACGGTCTTCGAGTCGGTGATCTTCCCCTCGCGCACCCACGCGAGCGCTGTGGCGAGCGGAAGGTTGAACACCTCGAGGAATTCCTCGTCGTCGAGCTTGGCACCTCCCCGCTCGAGGCCCTTCGCGAGGTAGATCTCGATCCGCTCGTTCGAGTACGCGATCGCGATGTGGATCGTCGCCACGTGCCGCCATTGCGCGGCGGTGTAGCCGGTCTGCTCCTTGAGCTCGCGCCGGGCGGTGGCGAGCGGGTCTTCGCCCGGATCGATCTTGCCCGCCGGGAGCTCGATCATGTCGCGCCCGAGCGGATAGCGGTGCTGGCGCTCCATCACGAGCTCGCCCGAATCGGTGAGCGCGATCACCGCCACCGCGCCGGGATGCTCGACGTACTCGCGCTCCGCGGTCCCGCCGTCGGGAAGCCGCACCGTGTCGCTGTGCACCTTGAGGAGCTTGCCGTCGTAGACCAGCCTGCCCGAGAGGCGGCGCTCGCTGAAGTCCTTCACTATGCGCTCACAATCCCTTGATCGCGTAGAAGCACAGCTGCATCAGCGGCTGCGGGAGGATGCCGAGCGCGAGCACCGCCAGCCCGTTCGCCGAGAGCAGGACGCTCGCGTCGAGCTTTCCGCGGACCTCCGTGGAGTCCTGCGGCTCGTCGAAATACATGAGCTTGACGACGCGGATGTAGTAGAACGTCCCCACCAGCGCGAGCATCACCGCGACCACCGCGAGCCACACGTGCCCGGCGCCGAGCACCGCCTGCAGCACCGAGAGCTTGGCGTAGAAGCCGACGGTGGGCGGAACGCCCGCGAGCGAGAACATCAGGAGCAGCATGATGAACGCGAACCAGGGGCTGCGCGCGTTCAACCCCCTGAAATCCTCGAGGCGCTCGGCCTCGAAGCCGGCGCGCGAGAGGAACACCACCATGCCGAAGGCCCCCAGGCTCATCAGCACGTAGACCACCGCGTAGAACATCGCCGAGCTCCAGGCCTCCGCCGCCGAGAGCGCGTTGCCGCTCACGATACCGGACAGCAAACCTAGCAGCATGAAGCCCATGTGCGAGATGGTCGAGTAGGCGAGCATGCGCTTGATGTTGCTCTGCGCGATCGCCGCGAGGTTTCCGATCGCCATCGAGAGCACCGACAGTATGATCAGCATGTCCTGCCAGCCGCTCTGGAACTGGGGCGTGTCGCCGGCGAGCGGCTGCAGCCCGTTCACCAGCAGCCGGATCGCCATCGCGAACGCGGCGAGCTTGGGCCCGGTGCTGATGAAAAGCGTCACCGCGGTGGGCGCGCCGTGATACACGTCGGGGATCCACATGTGGAACGGCACCACGCCCACCTTGAACGCGAGGCCCGAAACGACGAACACCAGCCCGAACGCGAGCACGGCTCCCGAAGGGTGGCCGCTCTGGAGGATGCGCGCCGCGCCCTTCGCGACCTCGGTGATCTCGAGCGTGCCCGTGGCGCCGTAGATCATCGACATGCCGTAGAGGAGCAGCCCCGAGGCGAGCGCGCCCAGCACGAAGTACTTCATCGCGGCTTCGGTCGAGACCGCCGAATCGCGGTTGAGCGCGACGAGCGAATACAGGCACAGCGACATCAGCTCAAGGCCCAGGTACAGCGTGAGGAAGTGGTTCGCCGAGATCATGACCATCATGCCGAGGGTGGCGAAGAGCGCGAGCACGAAGTACTCGCCCCGGTACAGGCCGCGGTCGGCGATGTAGGTGCGCGAATACACCAGGCACAGCACCACCGAGACGTAGGTGAACATCTTGAGCGCGCTCGCCATGATGTCGGAGACGAACATGCCGTTGAAGGTATAGGCGAGCCGCCCGCCGGTCATTGCGGTGACGATCATCGTGAGCACGGCGCAGCCGAGCAGCGCCGCGAGGGAAAGCACATAGATGACCCACCGCCTGTCCTCAGCCAAGAACAGATCGATCACGAGGATCGCGCACCCGGCAGCGAGCAGGAAGATCTCGGGGTACGCGATCGATATGGGCGGAAGGTCGGTCAGCATGCCTTCATGCCTTTCACAGCTTGCTCACCGCCAGGTGCTTCAGCAGCTCGCTCACCGAGGCGTGCATGATCTCGGTGAAGGGGGCCGGGTGGACGCCCAGCCACAGCACGGCGATCGCGAGCAGCCCGAGGACCAGGAGCTCGCGCGCGCTGGCGTCGGAGAGCTCCGCCACGTGCTTGTTGCCAACCTCGCCGAAGATCACGCGCTTGACCATCCACAGGGTGTAAGCGGCGCCGAAGACGAGGGTCGTTCCCGCGAGGAAGGCGATCCAGAAGTTGAACTTCATCGCGCCCAGGATCACCATGAACTCGCCGACGAAGCCGGAGGTCGCCGGCAGCCCGCAGTTCGCCATCGCGAAGAACACCATCAGCGCGGCGAACTTGGGCATGGTGTTCGCGACCCCCCCGTAGTCGGCGATGTTGCGCGAGTGCATGCGGTCGTACATCACGCCCACGCACAGGAAGAGCGCCGCGGAGACGAAGCCGTGCGAGATCATCTGCACCAGGCCCCCTTCCATTCCGTAGGCGTTGAAGATGAAGAAGCCGAGCGTCACGAACCCCATGTGCGAGATCGAGGAATACGCGATCAGCTTCTTCATATCGGTCTGCACCAGCGCCACGAGTCCTATGTATACGATTGCGATCAGTGAGAGCGTGATCATAAATCCGGCGAGATAGCGGCTCGCGTCCGGGAGGATCGGCAGGGAAAAGCGGACGAAGCCGTAAGCGCCGAGCTTGAGCAGGATCGCCGCGAGCACGGCGGATCCCCCGGTGGGCGCCTCGACGTGCGCATCCGGAAGCCAGGTATGCACCGGCCACATCGGTACCTTCACCGCGAACGCCAGGAGGAAGGCGACGAAGAGCAGGACCTGCGCGTCGAGGGGCAGCGGCAGCTTGTGGTAGTCGAGGACCGCGAAGCTGCCGCCCGACTTGTTGTAGAGGTAGAGGAAGGCGACCAGCATCAGGAGCGACCCGAGCAGCGTGTAGAGGAAGAACTTCACCGCCGCGTAGACCCGGTTCGGCCCGCCCCAGACGCCGATGACGAGATACATCGGGATCAGCGTCGACTCGAAAAAGACGTAGAAGAGCACCGCGTCGAGCGCGGCGAAGGTGCCGTTCAAGAGGCCCGACATGACCAGAAACGCCGCCATGTACTGGGCCACCTTGTCGCGGATCACCTCCCAGCCCGCCAGCACGACCAGCACGGTGATGAAGCTGTTCAGCAGAATGAAGAGCACGCTGATGCCGTCCACGCCGAGGTGGTAGTTGACGTTGAAGCGCTCGATCCACGGAGCCTTTTCCACGAACTGCATGGCGCTCGTGCCGGTGTCGAAGCCGGCGACGAGCGGGATGGTCACGAGAAAACCGAGCCCCGCGCCGACCAACGCGATGATGCGCGCCTCGCGGGCGTTTTTGTCGGCGCCCGTGGCGAGCACGGCGAGCCCGGCGACTATCGGGACCCAGATTGAGAGGCTCAGCCAGTGAGCGGACGGCGGCATCTTCTAGTGAAGCAGCGCCATTCCGAAAAAAGTCAGCAGCACGAACACCCCTATGATCATCGAGAACGCGTAGTGATAGATGAATCCCGACTGGATCAGGCGCACCACCCCGGCGAACCAGCCGATGAGTCCGGCCGAGCCGTTCACCATCAGGCCGTCGATGAAGGTCACGTCGCCGAACCTCCACAGGCCGTTGCCGAACCTGCGCGCGCGTACTTTTCCTCGAGAACGGTGACCAATACACCGGCTTTTTGCCGCAGCTTCACATGCAACTCGGGCTTGAGAATGTAGAGGTACCAGGCCGCGACTATCCCGGCCAGGGTCAGCCAGAACGGGATCGTTTTGACCGCGTGAGCCATCATCGGCAGCACGCCGTGGAATTCTTCGGCCATCTCGCGCAGGCCCGAGTGCGATGGCGCGATCTGGATCGAGCTTCCGAAGTAATCGCCGTATAGCATCGGTCCGATTACCCAGCCCGCGCAGATCGAGGGAATGGCGAGCAGCACGAGCGGCACGGTGACCACCGCGGGCGACTCGTGCGGCGCATGATCGTGCGACTCGAAGCGCTCCTTTCCGTGGAACGCGTAGAACACGAGGCGAAAAGTGTAGAAAGCGGTCACGAACACGCACAGCGTCACCGCGAGCCACGCGAAGCCCGCAAAAGGGGTCTTCGAGAGGTGCACCGCCTCGATGATCGCGTCTTTTGAGAAAAACCCGGCGAACCCGGGAACGCCCACGCTCGCGATGGCGCCTATGAGCATGTACTTCCACAGGCCGCCCATCTTGCGCATGTCCTGCTCGTGGTGGAGCGCGATGATGACCGAGCCCGCGCCGAGGAAGAGCAGCGCCTTGAAGAACGCGTGGGTCATGAGATGGAAGATTGCCGCGGAATACGCCGAGGCCCCGAGCGCAACGGTCATGTAGCCGAGCTGTGAGAGGGTCGAATACGCCACGACGCGCTTGATGTCGTACTGCACGATCGCGATCAAGGCCATGAAAAAGGCGGTGATCCCGCCAATCAAAAGCACGAGCGCGAGCGCCGTCTCGGAGAGCTCGAAAAGCGGCGACATCCGCGCCACCATGAAGATGCCCGCCGTCACCATGGTCGCGGCGTGGATCAGCGCGGAGATGGGCGTCGGGCCTTCCATCGAGTCGGGCAGCCACACGTGCAGCGGAAACTGCGCGCTCTTCCCCATCGCGCCGACGAAAAGCCCGATGCAGATCGCGGAGACGAGCAGCCACGGAGCGCCGGGGATCACCTCGATCGTGGCGTGGGCCATGGCAGGCGCCCGCGAGAAAACCGCCGCGTAATCGAGCGGCCCGAAGTACGCGAGCACGAGCGCCACCCCGATGAGGAAGCCGAAGTCGCCGACCCGGTTCACGAGGAAGGCCTTGAGGCTGGCGTAGATGGCCGTGGGCCGCGTATACCAGAATCCGATGAGAAGGTAGGAGACCAGGCCCACCGCCTCCCATCCGAAGAAGAGCTGCAGGAAATTGTTCGCCATCACGAGCATCAGCATCGAGAAGGTGAAGAGCGCCGTATAGGCGAAAAAGCGCTGGTAGCCCGGATCGTCGGCCATGTAACCGACGGTGTAGATGTGCACCATCAGCGACACGAAGCTCACCACCACCATCATGAGGGCGGAGAGGCGGTCGATCAGGAAGCCGATCTCGAAGCGCGTTCCCCCCGAGACGAGCCAGGTGTAGACCGGCCCGTTGAACTCGGCGCCGTTCAGCGCGTCGGCGAAGACGAGGCACGAGGCGCCGAAGGAGATCGCGACGCCCGCGATCGCCGCCCAATGCGCTCCCGCGCGCCCGATTCTCCGGCCGAACAGTCCCGCGGCGATCGCGCCGGCGAGCGGGGCGAGCGGAACGAGCAGGTAGAGCCGCAGGTCCGTCATTCTTCAGCCCTTCAGGTTGCCTAGGTCGTCGACGTCGATGGTCTGCAGATTGCGGAACAGCACCACGAGGATCGCCAGGCCGATCGCCGATTCGGCCGCCGCGACGGTCAGGATGAAGAACACGAACACCTGCCCGCTCATGTCCCCGAGGTAATGCGAAAACGCGATGAAGTTCATGTTGACGGCGAGCAGCATCAGCTCGATCGCCATCAGCAGGATGATGACGTTCTTGCGGTTGAGAAAGATCCCGACGATGCTGATCGCGAACAGCACCGCGCCGAGGATGAGAAAGTGCGACAGTGACGGCAAGGTATGCTTATTCTTTCTTCTCCGCCGGCATCGAAACCAGGCGCACGCGCTCGCTGCGCCTGACGGCGACCTGCCGGGCCGGGTCCTGGTACTTGGTGTCCTTGCGCTTCCTGAGCGTGAGCGCGATCGCAACGATGATCGCCACCAGGAGCAGCACCGCCGCGAGCTCGAACGGATACGCGTAGTCGGTGTAGAGCAGGCGCCCGAGCGCCTTGGTGTTGCTGTAGCCCGGGCCGGTACCAGCGGGCGCGCGCGTCTCGACGAAACCCCGGACGATGATCGCGATCATTTCCACGACCATGACGGAGCCCACCGCGAGCGCGAGCGGCAGGTTTCCCCAGAAGCCCGCGCG
>VBDM01000390.1:1275-3104 GCA_005881355.1 Betaproteobacteria bacterium | reverse complement strand
GACCCGGGCGCGGCGGGGCGCGCCGCCGCGGACTCGAGGATGCCCTTCAAGGCGAGCTGGTTGAACTGGTCGAGCTCGCTGAAAGCTCCCCAGCGCGCCTTGTCCTCCGGAACGGGATTGTTCTTCCGCCAGGCGCCGAAAGCGTAGCGCGCGAAGTCGGCGCGAGGAGAGACGCTCGTGTCCATGTAGGCGGCGCTGAAGCGGGGCGGAACCGGCGGGCCCGGCTCGGCCGTCGGAAGCGGCGCGCACGCGGCGACGGCCGCTGCGGCGAGGAGGACTCGGGGGCGTTTCATATGCGGACGGCGGTGACTCGACGAGGCTCATTATAGAATGCCCATCGTGTCCGTTCCCGAGCACCAGCCCTTCGTCCCCGACGGCTCCCGCATCGCCGAATTCACCCTGCGCGCCGTCGTCATGGGCGTGATCCTCGGCATGGCGTTCGGCGCCTCCTCGCTCTATCTGGTGCTCAAGGTCGGCCTGACGGTGAGCGCGTCCATCCCGGTGGCGGTGATCGCGATCACGCTCTTTCGCCTCGCGTCGAAAGCCGGCGTGCGCGATTCCACCATCCTCGAGAACAACATCGTGCAGACCGCGGGCTCGGCGGGCGAGTCGATCGCGTTCGGCCTCGGCGTCACCATGCCCGCGATCCTGATTCTGGGCTTCGACCTGGAGATCGCGCGCGTCATGCTGGTCGCCGCGCTCGGCGCGCTGCTCGGCATCCTGATGATGATCCCGCTGCGCCGCACGCTGATCGTCGCGCGCCACGGCGAGCTGAAATATCCGGAAGGCACGGCGTGCGCCGAGGTGCTGAAGGCGGCGGAAATATCGAAATCGGCGCGGGGCGCCGCGGCGGATCCGGGCCGCGCCGGCGTCATCTTCCTGGGATTCGGGATCGGCTTGCTCTACAAGACCCTCAACATCGCGTTGAAGGGCTGGAAGGACGTGCCGGAAAAAGTGTTCGGAGCACCCCTGAAAGGCGGCTCGGTGGGCGTGGAGGTTTCCCCCGAGCTGCTCGGCGTGGGCTACATCATCGGCCCGCGCATCGCCTCGATCATGTGCGCGGGCGGGGTCCTCGCCTACCTCCTGCTCATTCCGCTCATCAAGTTCTTCGGCGACGCGCTGTCGGTCCCCTTGGCGCCGGGCGCGAAGCTGATCCACGACATGAGCCCCAATCAGATCCGCGGCGCCTACGTGCTCTACATCGGCGCGGGCGCCGTGGCGGCGGGCGGAGTCGTCAGCCTCGCGAGAGCGCTGCCGACGATATGGCGCAGCCTGCGCGGCAGCCTGGAGGGATACGGCGCGGGAGAACCCAGCGCGAGACGCACCGACCGTGACATCCCGATGAAGTGGGTGCTCGCCGGCTGCCTCGCCATCATCGTGGTCATCACGCTCTCGGCGCCCTTGCACATGAACCTGCTGGGCGCGCTCCTGATCCTGGTGTTCGGGTTCCTCTTTTCCACGGTCTCGTCGCAGTTGACGGGGGAGATCGGCTCCTCGAGCAATCCCATCTCCGGGATGACGGTGGCGACGCTGCTCCTGACCTGCCTGATTTTCCTTCTGGTGGGGTGGACCGGCGGCCCCTACTACGTGACCGCCTTGTCCGTCGGCGCCATCGTCTGCATCGCCTCGAGCAACGCCGGCGCCACCTCGCAGGACCTGAAGACCGGATTTTTGCTCGGCGCCACGCCGCGCCTGCAGCAGGTCGCGATCCTGTGCGGCGCGCTCGCTTCGGCCGTCGTGCTCGGGCCGATCCTGCTCAAGCTGAACGACGCCGCGACCGTCTATGTGCCGGTCGCCGAGGTCGCGCCGGGGCTGCGCACCGACGCGGG
>VBDM01000390.1:0-1236 GCA_005881355.1 Betaproteobacteria bacterium | reverse complement strand
CGGCCCCGCGGGAAAATATCTGGTCGACGATGCAGGCCGCGCCGTCTATCTCGTCGACCCGGGCATCAACGGCAGCCACACGACGCGCCCCGACGGCACGCAAGTGCGCAAGTACGACGCCCCCAAGGCGGTGCTCATGTCCTACATCATCAAGGGCATTCTCGACCGGCAGCTGCCGTGGGCGCTGGTGATCTTCGGCGTGATCATCGCGCTGGTGCTGGAAATGGCGAAAGTGCCCTCGCTGCCGTTCGCGGTCGGCGTGTATCTGCCGCTCGCGTCCTCGGCGCCGATCTTCGTTGGCGGAATGGTCCGCGGGTACGTGGACCGCCGCCGCAACCGGCTGGCGGCGTACGCCAACGCCACGGAGGAAGAGCGCACCGCCGCCGGCGACCGCAGCGCGGGCGTGCTGCTCGCCTCCGGCTACATCGCCGGCGGCGCGCTCGCCGGCATCCTCATCGCCTTCAGCGCCGGCGTGCTCGGCGACTTCGACAAGGCCGTCACCGCCTGGTCGGCCGCCCGCAATCCGTTCTTCGAGGGCGGCGCCTCCGACCTGCTCTCGATGCTGCCGTACGCCGCCCTCGTCGCGCTGCTGTACTGGATGGCGAGGGAAAAACCAGGGAGATCGACATGACCGCACGCCGCACGTTCATCAAGAGAGCTTCGATGATGGCCATAGCCGCGACGGCATCGGCGATCGGCAGGCAAAGCCACGGCCAGCCGGTGTCGAATTCGGCCGGCGCCGAGCCGCCGAAGCTCAGGGCTCCGCAAGGCGCCTGCGACTGCCACATGCACATCTACGACCCCGCGCGCTTCCCCATGCCTCCCAGCCCGAGAGTGCCTCCGTCCAATGCCACGGTGGCGGACTACCGGATGCTGCAGAAGCGGATCGGAACGACGCGCGTCGTCATCGTTCAGCCGCGCAACTACGCCATCGACAACCGGGTGACGGTCGATGCGATCGCGCAGCTCGGCCCGAACGCGAGAGGCGTCGCCGTTCTTCACCCGACGGTCACGGATGCCGAGCTGAAAGCGCTCCATGAGGCGGGCGTTCGCGGCATCCGCTTCACCCTGGGCGACCCGGCCACCGCGGTGGTCAAGGTCGACATGATCGAGCCGCTCGCGAGGCGCGTCGCGGACCTCGGCTGGCACGTGCAGTTCAACGTGGAGGGCGCGCAAATCGTCGAGCTCGCGGACCTGCTGCGGCGCCTGCCGACGCAATTGGTGTTCGATCACCTG
>VBDM01000394.1:1360-3774 GCA_005881355.1 Betaproteobacteria bacterium | reverse complement strand
ACGCGATGATCTGGCTCGCGAAAACCGTGCTCGGCATCCGCTACCGCGTGATCGGCAGGGAGAATCTGCCGCGAACTCCCGCGGTGATCCTGTCCAAGCATCAGTCGGCCTGGGAAACTCTCGCTTTCCCGGTGATTTTTCCGCCGCAAGTGCTGGTGCTGAAGCGGGAGCTCTTGTGGATCCCGTTCTTCGGCTGGGGACTCGCGCTGACGAGCCCCATCGCGATCGACCGCGGCAGCGGAGCCAAGGCGCTCAAGCGGATGGCAGACCTCGGGAGGCAAGGATTCTGGATCGCCATCTTTCCGGAAGGCACGCGGGTGCAGCCCGGCAAGAAGGGTAGGTACCATCCTGGCGGAGCGTGGCTTGCCGTGAACTGCGGAGCACCGGTGGTGCCGGTCGCGCACAATGCGGGTCTCTTGTGGGGTCGCGGGGCATTCCTTAAACGTCCCGGCACGGTCACGGTCGAGATCGGTGCAGTGATCGACTCGCGCGCGCACACGCCGGAATCGCTCAACGCAACGGTCGAGCGATGGATCGAGGAACGCATGGCCGCGCTATGTCCCGGGCCCTGAGACAACTGCAGCTGCCGTTTGACATCCCGCCGCAGCCGGAAAAACCGGGGCGAGTTCGCCAAGTGCAGCTCGCGGGCGGCATCCTCGCTTACCGGCTCATGCGCGCAAGGCGCCGCACCGTAGGCCTGTTCGTCGACGCCGAGGGCGTAGAGGTTCGGGCCCCGCGTGATGCCACGGTCGGCGATATCGAAGCGTTCATCCGGAAGAAGGAGCGTTGGGTCCGCGAGCGCCTCGCCGGGCCGCGGCGCATCCCCTTCGTCTGGGAAGCCGGGGCAAAGCTGCCGTGGCTCGGGCGGGTTGTGACATTGGCGCTGCGGCACGGCGAAATCGGGGTGTGGCTCTCGCAGCGCGAGCTCGAATTCGGATTGGCCGACGGCGCGAGCCTGCGCGAGCGGGCGCTCGACTGGATGCGCAGGCAGGCGCTCGCGTTTTTCCGGGAACGCGTCGCGGCTCTGTCACGGGCGCCTGGTCTTTCGGCGTCCAAAGTAGGCCTTTCGGACGCCCGGACGCGGTGGGGCAGCTGCGGCGCCAACGGGCGCGTGCTTCTCAACTGGCGGCTGATGCTCCTGCCGCCGCACCTCGTCGATTATGTGGTCGCGCATGAGCTCGCCCACCTGCGCGAGCTCAACCATTCGCCGCGCTTCTGGGATATCGTGGCTTCGCTGTATCCGCACCACCGATCCGCGCGGCGCGAGCTGAACGCCCTGGCGCGGACGCTACCCGAACTTTAGGAGTCAAGATATGCGAATGCTTCACACCATGTTGCGGGTAGGCGATCTGGAACGATCGCTGCGCTTCTATACGGAGGTGCTCGGCATGCGGCTGCTGCGGCGCAAGGATTACCCGGAGGGCAAGTTTACCCTGGCCTTCGCCGGCTACGGCGAGGAGGCGGATACCGCGGTGCTCGAGCTCACCTACAATTGGGGCGTGGAAAAATACGAGCTCGGCAACGCCTACGGCCACATCGCCGTCGCAGTGGATGATGCCTACAAGGCGTGCGAGGAAGTGAAGCGCCGCGGCGGCAAGGTCACCCGTGAGGCCGGGCCGATGAAGCACGGCACCACGGTGATCGCCTTCATCGAGGACCCCGACGGCTACAAGATCGAGCTGATCGAGCGAAGCTAGGCGGGCTCGGGCTTTACCGCGGGGTTCCGGGACCCTTCACGACCCGGTACTTGCCGATGTTGCTCTTCTGCCCGATCAGGGCCTTGGCGAGATCCTCGAGCAGGTCGTCGGTCACTTCCGGGGCCGGAATCTTCAGCTGCTCGACCCCTACCCCAAACAGGTTCTTCGCCTGAACGCGCAGGTCCCCCTGGGGATGGTCCGCGGTGATGGTCATGTCCGTCAAGATCGCCGCCGGGAACGTGTACCGGGCCCCGATGAGTATTCCCTTGGGGCTTTTCTTTTCGTCCTCGGCAAATTTTATTTTGCTCGCCCACAGCGCTTCCCGAGTCCTCTGGGCCGAAATCGAGTCGTCGCAATTGATCGTCACCGTGTTTCCCGACTCCCACTTGATGAAGAAATGGATGGTGTCGAAGTACTCCTTGTCGCCGATGCGCTTGCGCCGATAATCGATGAACGAGTCCGTCAAGGCAAGACCGATCAGGTTGGAAACCCCGGGAATCGAGAACATCAGCGGGTTGGTCGGCTTCACCACCGTGAGCTGCTTGAGCAGCTCGTTCACGTACTGGAACGTCTGCTTCATCTTCTCTTCGACCAGCTTGAGCTTGTCCCCCTGCAGACTCTGCTGAAGAATCTGCTGGGTCTTCACCAAGTCCGCCTGTTTTTTCAGGTCGTCAAGAAGGCCCATGGCTTTCCACCCCTATATCGAAGCGCTATTTT
>VBDM01000394.1:0-1352 GCA_005881355.1 Betaproteobacteria bacterium | reverse complement strand
GGTCTAGGTCCGCTGCTGCGTGATCCGGTTGGCGATTGTGACAAAAGCCGCAACCGGCAGGGTTTGCGCACGCCCCCCGGGGTCGATGCCGAGTCCTGCCAGCTCGGATTCTGAAACCAACCCGGCAAGGGCGTTCTTCAGAGTCTTTCGCCTCATCGAAAAGGCCTTGGCGACGACGGTGGAAAAACGGGCCTCATCCGTCGCCTCCAGCTCCGGCAAAGGGCGCGGATAAAGCCGCACCACCGCAGAATGGACCTTGGGCGGGGGCCGGAACGCATCGGGCGGGACCGTGAAGAGCCGCTCCAATCGGAAGCGGTACTGCAGCATCACCGAAAGCCGCCCGTATTCGGGTCCCGAAGGCATCGCAACCATCCGTTCGACGACCTCTTGCTGGAGCATGAAATGGAGATCCACGCACCGGGCCGCAGCGGCGGCGACGTGGAACAGGAGCGGCGTGGAGATGTTGTAGGGGAGATTGCCCACGATTCTCAAGGGTGCGGGAAGCGCCGTAAAATCGAACCGCAGCGCGTCGGCCTGGTGCACCGCCAGACGCTCGGCGGGAAAGCGCTCGCGCAGGCGCGCGCTGAGGTCCCGGTCAAGCTCGACGACGTGCAGGTGCTCGACGCGCTCGAGGAGCGGAGCCGTCAGCGCGCCCAGCCCGGGGCCTATTTCGACGATATGCTCGCCGCGCTGGGGATCGATCGCGGCGACGATGCGCTCGATGACTCCGCGTTCGACGAGAAAGTGCTGACCGAACCTTTTGCGCGGAACATGCCGGCCTGTCGCCACTGCACTTTTTAGCGCGGCGACCGCGCCTCCGCTTGCGCCATCTCGACCGCCGCCTCGACCGCCGCGAAAAGGCTCTCGGGCTCGGCGCGGCCGGTGCCGGCGAGCTCGAGCGCGGTGCCGTGGTCGACCGAAGTGCGGATCATCGGCAGGCCGAGGGTGACGTTGATTCCCTTGCCGAAGCTCGCGTACTTGAGCACCGGCAGCCCCTGATCGTGATACATCGCGAGCACGCAATCGGCGTTCGCGAGGAGCGCCGGCACGAACAGCGTGTCTGCCGGAAGCGGCCCGGTGAGTTGAAAGCCCTCGGCACGCAGCTTCTCGAGAACCGGGCCGATCACCTCGATTTCCTCTCGTCCGAAGTAGCCGCCCTCACCGCTGTGAGGATTGAGACCGGCAACGAGCACCCGCGGCGCGGCGATGCCGAAGCGGCGGGTGAGTTCCGCGCGGAGAATCCGCAGAGTCGCCTCGAGGCCATTGCGGGTCAGCGCGCGCGGCACGTCTTTCAGGGCGATGTGCGTCGTCGCGAGCGCGACGCGCAGGCCCCCACCGGTGAGCATCATCAC
>VBDM01000385.1 GCA_005881355.1 Betaproteobacteria bacterium | reverse complement strand
ACATGTCTGAAATCTCCTTTGGTTTTACTGCACTGCTTTCCTGTAGAAGCCCTCGTCGATGTACTTCATCGGGTCAGTGAGGTTTTTCTCCGGCTTGGCGAACTCGCTGCGCAGCTTCAGCACCGTGCGGCAGCCTTCGATATCGAGCTTCGCTTTCTTCTGGAAGCCTTCTTTCTCTCCGAACATCACTTCGTAGGCCTTCTGCGCCGCTGGCCGCGGAGCGCTGGGGATGTACTTGACGTAGATCGAGACGGCCTCGTCCTTGTTCGCCGGCTGCTGCAGCCAGTCCATCGCCGCGACATAGGAACGGATGAAAGCGACGAGCCGATCGCCGTTCTTCGCCGCCCAGGAGCGGCGCGCCACGCCCACCGACGCCTGATACGGACCGAAGGTCGCGGTCGTGTCACCCAGGCGCGAGTAGCCCTTCGACTCGGGCAATATTTCCGAGGGCGAGCTGACCATGGTGCCCGCGATTTTCCCCTCCATCAGCGCCTGCACGCGTGCCGGCGTGCCGCCGAGACGCTCGACCTTGTAGTCGGCTGATGAAAGGCCGTTCAGCGCGGCGAGCTTGTAGAGGATGAACGCGAACCCCGTGGTTGCCGCATCGACGCCGACGGTTTTGCCCTTCAACTCGGCATAGGTCTTGATGTTCGGCTGGGTGATGAAACGCAGCGAACCCGAATATCCTCCCATGAACGCGAAGAGATCGGGCTGCATGGAGAGTTCCGCTTCGCCCTGGCCTTCCTGGTAGGCGGCGACATTGTCGTACGCCGTGGTGCCGAGGTCGTACTTGTCCTCCATCAGGCTGCGGATCTGGAAAACAGAGTTGGGGGTGAACGAAAGCTTGACCGCAATGCCGTCCTTCGCGAACAGCCCCTTTTCCTGCGCCGCCCAGACCGGCCAGTTGCCGCCGCCGGGGAAGGCGATGACTTCCAGCGGCCGGGGCCCCTGTGCGGCGGCGACGCCCGCTGAGGCGAGCAGCGCCATGGCTGTCGCGATTTTATTCAGTCGTGTCATGATTTTCTCCTCCTGGGATGTTGCATTTTACAATCTGATCGAAGGCGACGTAATCATTCGCGGAGGCTCATTGCCGCAGCCGCGGATTCAAGACCTCGTGCAACCGATCCGCGACCAGATTGATGCTGACGACGGCGGCGAGCAGCGCGATTCCCGGGAAGAAGCTGATCCAGTAGTGGCCCGACAGCAGGTAGTTGAAGCCGTTCGATATCAGCAGGCCGAGCGAGGGCTCGGTGATCGGCAGTCCGAGGCCGAGGAAGGAGAGCGTCGCTTCGAGCGTGATCGCCGCGGCGACCTGGACTGTCGCGAGTACGAGGAGCGGCGGCAGGCAGTTCGGGAGCAAGTGACGGAAAATGATGCGCCCGTTCGACAGCGCGAGCGCGACCGCGGCGTCGATGTACTCCTTCCTGCGCTCGACCAGCGCGGTTGCGCGCGCGGTGCGGGCGTAGTAGGCCCACTGCACGGCGACGAGCGCCAGGATGATCTTGTCTATCCCCTGGCCGAGCACGGCGAGCAGGACGAGCGCGATGAGGATCGACGGGAAGGACAGCTGCAAGTCCGCGAGGCGCATGACGAGAGCGTCGAACCACCCGCCGAACCACGCGCTGGCGAGGCCGAGGCTCACCCCGATCGCTAGCCCGCACAGCGTGCTCGCGAGGCCGACCGCGACGCTGGTGCGCAGGCCGTAGAGAATCGCCGAGAGCATGTCGCGCCCCTGGTCGTCGGTGCCCAGCCAGCGCAGCGCGCCGTCGGCCGCGTGCGCGAGCGGCGGCAGGCGCGAGTCGACGAGCTGGAGCTGCGCCAGGTCGTAGGGGTTCTGCGGGGCGATCCAAGGCGCGAGGGAGCACGAATCCGGCGAGAGCAACGCGGCCTTCCGCGAAATCGGCGGCGGCGCGCGCGAGCGGCTTGCGCGGCGTCACGACCCGGTCTCCCCGAAGCGCACCCGCGGATCGAGCCAGGAATAGGCGAGATCGACGGCGAGGTTGATCGTCACGAACAGCGTCACGACGATGCACAGGTAGCCGACGATCACCGGCCGGTCGAGCACGTTGATCGAGTCGATCAGGAGCTTTCCCATCCCCCGCCAGGCGAATATGGATTCGGTCACCACCGCGAACGCGATCACCGAGCCGAACTCGACTCCCGCCACCGTGACGATAGGCACGAGGACGTTTTTCAGCACGTGCACGCCGACGATGCGCGTCTCAGTCAGGCCCTTGGCGCGGGCGAATCTCACGTAGTCCTGCAGCATCGCCTCTCGAGTTCCGGCGCGCGCGAGCCGGATGACGAGCGCAAGGTTGAACAAGGCGAGATTGGCGGCGGGCAGGATGAGATGGCGCCAGCCCTCGAGCGAAAGAAAGCTCACCGGGATGCCGAGGAGATTCGTGGTCGGCCCGCGGCCCGCCGAAGGGAGCCAGCCGAGAGTCACCGAGAACACCATGATGAGCATCAGGCCGACCCAGAAGGTCGGGAGCGAAAATCCGAGAATCGAGCCCGCCATGATGGATTTGCCGGCCGCGGACTCGGGCCTGAGTCCCGCCCACAACCCCAGCGGGATCCCGAGGACCACCGCGATCAGCATCGCGGCGGTCGCGAGCTCCAGGGTCGCGGGCATGCGCTCGACGATGAGCCCGATCGCGGGAACATTGAAGGCGAAGGATTTTCCGAGTTCCCCGGCCGCGGCGTGCTCGAGGAAAATGAAGTATTGCTCGAGGAGCGGACGGTCGAGGCCGAGCGCGGCGGCCGCGCGCGCCATCTCCCTCTGGTCGGACTGCGGGTTCACGAGGATGTCCATCGGATTGCCGACGGCGTAGATGCTGGCAAACACCAGCAGCGACATCACGGCGAGCACCGCGAAGCTCTGGAGCAGGCGGCGAAGGACGTATGAGAGCATTGCGAGCCTATTGCGCGCGGAAATGGTGCGCGAAAGTGAATTCGTCGGTGCGCGGCGCGTAGGCGAGCGGTTTTTTCATCGCCCAGGTCGTGATCTGGTGGTGCAGGGGGATGACGGCGTAGTCGCGCATCGCAAGCCGCATCGCCTCGCGCGCGAGGCCGCCGCGCCGCTTCTCGTCGAGGCTCGCAAAAGCGCGCTCGAGCAGCTCATCGACGCGGGGATTGGAATAGCCCGACCAGTTGTACGCGCCGAAGCCGTTTTCCGGATCGGCGGTGGCAACGAGCGCGCGCAGCGCGAGGTCCCCCGAGAACGAGCCCCAGCCGAACATCGCAAACGCGAATTCTCCCTTGCGCCCCTTGGGAAGATAGGCGTTGATCGGCAGCGCCTCGACGCGCGCGCGTACGCCCACCCGCGCGAGCATCTGCGCCACGCCCTGAGCGATCTGGTCGTCGTTCACGTAGCGGTTGTTGGGCGTGGCGAGCGTCATCGCGAAACCGTCTGCGAAGCCGGCCTGCGCGAGCAGCCGCTTCGCCTCGGCAGGGTCGTAGCGGTCCGGCTTCAGGTCCGGCGCGTAGCCGAACACGGGCGGGGACACGAGGTTCGAGGCCGGCAGCGCGGCGCCTTCCATCAGGCGCTCGGCGATCGCCTGCCGGTTGATGGCGAGGGAGAGCGCCCGC
>VBDM01000006.1:2916-16771 GCA_005881355.1 Betaproteobacteria bacterium | reverse complement strand
GCGCGCGCGGCGTCGGCGTCGAGCTGCAGACCGAGCTCGTCGAGATGGCGCGGATCGGGGCAAAGCACGAAGCGGTCGCCGATCGCGTCAAATTCGTGCAGGGCGACCTCTTCGAGGCCGACATCAAGGATGCGTCCGTGGTGATGCTGTACCTGCTGCCGCGGTTCACCACGCGCCTCGTCCCGAAACTGCGCGCGGAACTGCGTCCCGGCGCGCGCATCGTGTCGCACGATTACCCGCTTGCGCCCTGGCCGCCGGACAAGGAGCTGTCGATGGACGTCCCGGAAAAGGAAATGATCAGCGGCACCGCGTGGACGCGGCTTTTTTACTACGTGGTTCCGGCGCGCGTGCAGGGCGTCTGGGAGCTGTCGCTACCCCAAACGCTAGCTGGCGGGCCCTTGATCCTGAACATCGCGCAGGAGCCCGACTCCTTGAGCGGCACCGCGAAAGACGCGAAGGAGGTTCTCCCGCTCAGGGACTTGGCGGTGCGCGGCGTGAGCGTTCGCTTCGGTCTGCTGCATCGGGGCCGGCTCGTGGCCCTGGAAGGCAAGGTCGACGGCGAAGTCATGGCGGGGGAAGCGCGCACGCGCGGCGTGCGCGAACCGTGGACGGCCCGGTACCGCGGGCCGATTCCACGCTGAAACGTGCGCCGCGGGCTTGGGTCGTTGGGGGCATCTGCTCTATATTGAGCGCATGAGCCTCTTTCGGAATCCGGACGTCCGGCCGCCCGCGGTCGCCCAACTCTTCTATCCGGGCGACGCCCGCTCGCTCGCCGACGAAGTCACCTCATATCTCGAGCAGACGCAGGACACGCCTCTCGCCCCGGGATTTCCCAAGGCGGTGATCGTCCCTCACGCCGGTTACATCTATTCCGGGCCGGTCGCGGCGAGCGCCTATGACCTGCTGCGCCCGGCGCGCGGCGTCGTCAGGCGAGCGGTGGTTCTCGGTCCCTGCCACCGTGTCCCCGTGCGCGGTCTCGCGCTCCCCGCAGCGAGCGCTTTCGACACGCCGCTTGGCCGGATCCCGCTCGACGAAGAAGCGATAGCCTCGATCCGCGGCCTGCCCCAAGTCGTCGAGTCGGCTGCGACGCACGCGCAGGAGCACGCTCTGGAAGTGCAGCTCCCGTTCCTGCAGCAGGTGCTCGGCGAATTCTCGCTCGTGCCGCTCGTGGTGGGAAGCGTGGCGCCGGAGAAGGTCGCCGAAGTGCTGGAACACCTCTGGGGTGGCGACGAGACGCTTTTCGTGATCAGCTCGGACCTCTCGCACTACCATTCCTACGAGGCGGCGCGCAGAATCGACGGCGCCACCGTTCAGGCGATTCTCGGCTTCGATGCCGGAATCTCGCACGAGCAGGCCTGCGGGGCGACGCCGGTCGCAGGCGCCTTGATCGCGGCCAGGCGCAAAGGCCTCGCGCCGAAGCTGCTCGACTGCAGGAATTCCGGCGACACCGCAGGCGGCAAGGACCAGGTGGTCGGCTATGCCTCTTTCGCGTTCGCGCCGGGGAGCCCGCGCTACGAAGCCGAGCACGGAAGGAAGCTTCTGCAGATCGCGCGCGCCTCGATATCCGCGGCGCTGGGCCTTGGCCCGGAAGGCGGCGCGCCGGCTGCAGAAGAGCCCTGGCTGCGCGAATGGCGCGCGAGCTTCGTCACGCTCATGCACAAGGAGGAGGAGCTGCGCGGCTGCGTTGGCACTCTCGAAGCGCAACGGCCGCTCGCCGCGGACGTCGTCGAGAATGCCCGTGCGGCGGCGTTCCAGGACACGCGCTTCAAGCCCCTCACGCGCGAAGAGCTCGCGCGCACCGACATCGAGGTGTCGCTGCTCTCGGCGCCCAAGCGGCTGCGGTTCGAGGGCCACGCCGATCTCATCGCGCGGCTGCGGCCCGGCGTGGACGGCGTGATTCTCGAGCAGGGTGACGAAAAATCGGGCAAGCGCGCGACCTTCCTGCCGCAGGTCTGGGAGGGCCTGCCCGATCCGGAGCAGTTCATCGCGCATCTCAAGCAGAAAGCCGGGATCCCGCAGAACGCGAGCACCCAAAGCTGCCGGGTCAAGCGCTACACCGTGCTCAAATGGCGCGAAGTGGAGTTTCGGCAATGAGCGCCGTCCTGGACAAATCCTACATCGGTCGCTGGTGGCACATGCTGGATGACGGCAGGCTCCAGTGCGACCTGTGCCCGCGCGACTGCCGGCTGCACGAAGGTCAGCGCGGCGCGTGTTTCGTGCGCATGCGCGAGCGCGACCAAATGGTGCTCACGACTTACGGCCGCTCCTCGGGTTTCTGCATCGACCCGGTGGAAAAAAAGCCGCTCAACCATTTCTACCCGGGCTCGAGCATCCTCTCCTTCGGCACCGCGGGCTGCAACCTCGCTTGCAAGTTCTGCCAGAACTGGGACATCTCCAAGTCGCGGGACGTCGATACGCTCGCCGACAGCGCGAGTCCCGAGCAGCTCGCCCGCTCCGCGATCGAGCTGGGCTGCAAGAGCGTCGCCTTTACCTACAACGATCCGGTGATCTTCGCCGAGTACGCGATGGACATCGCCGACGCCTGCCGCGAGGCGGGCGTGAAAGCCGTGGCGGTCACCGCCGGCTACATGCACGATCGGCCGCGGCGCGAGTTCTACGCCAAGATGGACGCGGCGAACGTCGACCTGAAGGCCTTCACCGAGGAGTTCTACTTCCGGACCTGCAGCGCGCATCTGAAGGACGTCCTCGACACGCTCGTCTACTTGAGGCACGAGACCCGCGTCTGGTTCGAGATCACGACGCTCCTCATCCCCGGCAGGAACGACTCGGACTCGGAGATCGACGCCGAGTGCCGCTGGATCGCAACGGAACTGGGGCCGGATGTACCCCTGCACTTCACCGCCTTCCATCCCGATTACAAGATGATGGACATACCGCCGACGCCGGCCGCGACGCTGACGCGCGCGCGCAAGATCGCGCTGGGGTACGGCCTGCACTATGTGTATACAGGCAACGTGCACGATCCCGAGGGCGGCAGCACCTACTGCCCGCACTGCGGTTACTCCGTGATCGCGCGGGATTGGTACAGCATCCTCGACTACCGTGTCACTGCGGACGGCCGGTGCAAGGAATGCGGCGGGGCGATCGAGGGACGCTTCGAGCTGTTCAAGAAAGCCTTCGGGCCGAGGCGGATTCCGGTGAGGCTTGGAGTTGCCTGACTTCGGGTCCGTGTCGCGGGCCGACCTGGCGCAATAACTCCGTGTAGACCCTGTCCGGCGTGATTTGCTGCAGGCACGGATTGTCCCCTCTGGTGTAGCGGCAGGTCTTTTTCCGGCAGGGAGAGCAGGGAAGGTCGGACCGCAGGTGCACCTGCGAGGAGCCGGATGCCCCGATGAGCCCGGAGTCGGTCGATCCGTAGAGGGTGATCGAAGGCACGTTCAGCGCCGCGACCAGGTGGCTCAAGCCCGTATCCATGCAGACACAGGCTCTGGCCCTCTCGAGCACATAACCCATTTCGGAAAGCGTGAGCTTGGGCAGCACCTGAACCCCGGAATGGACGGCAAGGCGCTTCGCTCTCGCCTCCTCCGCATCGTTTCCCCAGGGCAACAGCACCTTGAATCCGGCCTGAACCGATTTCCTCAAGAGCTCCGCCCAATGCGTTTCGGGCCAGAGCTTAGTCTTCCAGCTCGCGTTGTGCACGAAGACCAGGTACTCCTTGGGCAGATCGACCTTCGGCTCGACGAACCGCTCTTTTTGAATCCGGAAGTCCGGAGGCGAGGCGGGAATCGGGTAGTCCAGGGCAGACGCGAACAAGCGCCTCAGACGATCGATGGCGTGCGCGCTCTTCGAGGCGGCGAATCGCCTTTGATAGGCGAGATGGGCGATCCATTCACGCACCGAATGCCGGTCGAAGCCGGCTCTCGGCCCTCGGGTGAACATGGAGAGCAGGGCCGTCTTGAAATTGCCCTGCCCGTCGATGACGAGATCGTATTCGGCAGCCCTGATTTCCGCGACGAGGCGCGAAATCGAGCCCAGCGTCGACGGGTGTGCCAGCGCTTCGCGCCATTTGCGGTGATTGGTCGTGATGACGCCTTTCACCGCCGGGTGCCAGGTCGCGATTTCCTGGAAATTCTCGTCGATGACCCAGTCGAATTCGAGTTCCGGACGCGCGCTCTTCGCGTCGCTCAGCGCCGGCAGCGCGTGGATCAGGTCGCCGAGGGAAGTCAGCTTAATGAGCAGGACTCTTCTCATCTTTCCTCGAAAGGAGTCCTTTCAGGAGCGCGCTGAAGCGGTGCCGCTTCAGGTCACGTGCCCGCGCTTCTTCGGAAGTCACGTAGTTGAGCTGAAGAGTGCGCCGCTCGCCTTCGAAAGGCTCATGTCCGTGCCAGCAGTTCGGAGTGACCCTGAAGATCAGGCATCGTCCGGCATCCGGGGACACTTCCGCGGCGTAAGGGCTCAGATCCCGGTCGTTGTAGAGGAGCCTCAGCCGCCCCTCGGGTGCGCTCCAGCCGGGGTTCAGGTACAGAAGAACGGTGACCAGCTTGGATTTCGAATCGGTGTGGATACGGCCGTCCTTTTTTCCCGTGCGGCCGCGAACCGTGAGCATCGGCGGCTTGTCCTTCAGATCCATGCCCAGGCGCTCGCCCACCAGGTCCCTCAGCTCGATGCTGTGCATCTCCTCGATGAGCGTCGCAAAGCGGCCCGAACACGAAACCGCTTCCGGCGGGAAGCTCCCCCGCTTGTCGATGCGGGGAAAGCTCGCCACCACTTCGGGGAGAACCTCCGGGCGGATGATATTGTCGATGATGAGATACGGAAAGGGCGCGGTGACCAGAGCGGCCCCTCGAAGCGTATCCGCATTCAATACCGTCCACATGAGCCGCTTTCTTCCGCCTTTCGCGTTCCAGCATCGCGTCAAAGGCGGATTCTATTCCCCTTGGCCGGCTTGTACCTAGGCATCACCTGGCGGCCGAGCCCCCGAATGCCGGGCCCAGCGGCGAAACCTTCGGCGCTCTCCTGCCTAAGCCCTTGATTCGTCTTGGGGGCTTGCATTTCCTTGGGAACTGTATAAAAATCCAGGTCAACCGCTGTTTCGTCCGCGCGTTCTAGCGGCGAAGCACCCCTCGAAGGCTGACGCGAGGGAGCGACAAGGAGGCAGGTTCCTTGTTTCGGTTGCGCCGATCGACGGGGGACGTGGATGCGGCGCCGGCGTCCGCTGCAACGTTTAATTTGGGGGATAATCCCATGGTCAACGAAGGGAAAGTCATGGAAGAAGCGAAAGCCAAGGCATTGCAGGCCGCCCTGGCGCAAATCGAAAAGCAGTTCGGCAAGGGCTCCATCATGAAGATGGACTCCCAGGCCGCGCAGGACGTGCAGGTGGTGTCGACCGGGTCGCTCGGCCTGGACATCGCGCTCGGGGTGGGAGGGTTGCCGCGCGGCCGGGTGGTCGAGATCTACGGGCCGGAGTCATCGGGGAAAACGACCCTCACGCTTTCGGTGATCGCCCAGGTGCAGAAGATGGGCGGCACGGCGGCCTTCATCGACGCGGAGAACGCCCTCGACCCCCAGTACGCCGCCAAGCTCGGGGTCAGGATCGAGGACCTGCTGATCTCGCAGCCGGATACCGGCGAGCAGGCCCTGGAGATCGCCGACATGCTGGTGCGCTCGGGCTCGGTCGACGTGATCGTGATCGACTCGGTCGCCGCGCTCACGCCCAAAGCCGAGATCGAGGGCGAGATGGGCGAGCCGCAGATGGGCCTGCAGGCGCGGCTGATGAGCCAGGCCCTGAGAAAGCTAACCTCCAACATCAAGCGCACGAATACGCTGGTGATCTTCATCAACCAGATCCGCATGAAGATCGGCGTCATGTTCGGCAATCCCGAGACCACCACCGGCGGCAACGCGCTCAAGTTCTACGCCTCGGTGCGCCTGGACATCCGACGCATCGGCAGCATCAAGCGCGGCGACGAGGTGGTCGGCTCCGAGACCCGCGTCAAGGTCGTGAAGAACAAGGTGGCGCCGCCTTTCCGCGAGGCGCTGTTCGACATCCTCTACGGGGAAGGCGTCTCGCTCGAAGGCGAGATCCTGGAGCTCGGCGTCAACTGCGGAGTGGTCGACAAGTCAGGCGCCTGGTACCAGTACAAGAAGGACCGCATCGGCCAGGGCAAGGACAACGCCCGCGATTTCCTCAAGGAAAACCCCGAGCTCGCCGGCGAGATCGAGGCGAAGATCCGCGAGAAGCTCGGCGTCAGGAACCCGGAGGCATCGGCTCCCGTCACCGCCGAGGTGTAAAAGGGTCGATGCGGCGCGAGCCCAGCCTGCGCGAGCGGGCCCTGCGGCTGCTCGCGCGGCGTGAGCACAGCCGCGCCGAGCTCGCGAGGAAGCTCCGGGAGCACACCCGGGCCGACGACGATCTCGAAGCACTGCTCGAGGACCTGTCGCGGCACAAGCTGCTCTCCGACGAGCGCTACGCCGAATCGCGCGCCCACGCGTTGTCACGCAAGTTTGGCGCGGCGCGCATCGCGCACGAGCTGCGCGCGAAGGGCCTCGACAAGGACCTAGCCGACAAGGCGTCGAAAACCGCGCGAGTCACCGAGCTCGATCGCGCGCGCGAAGTCTGGCGCAGGAAGTTCCGCAACGCTCCCAGAACGCGCGAAGAGCGTGCAAAACAGATGCGTTTTCTCCAATCGCGTGGCTTTTCCTTTGACGCGATCCGCGCCGTCGTCGGCGGCAGCGAAGCTGACTGAAGCGCGCGTCATCCGGCGGCGTGCCCGTTCGTTCATGTCGAAGCGGTCTTTTCAATGGGAGAGCACAAAGGTCTCCCGCATGCCAAAATGCGGGACCTTCTTTTGGCGCCGCTCGAGGAGAGGCGCTGAGGAGGCCTGCGCGGGAGCCCATGAGCGAAGCGCCACATACCGAAGGCTGGTTGGATGAAGTGCGCTCGGCCTACCTCTACCGGGTGATCGCCGAGGTCGAGCGCGGCTCGCCGCGCTCGAAGCTATTCCTCGAGCTTGCGCGCGAGGCGGAGGGGCAGGCAGCGATCTGGGCGAAAAACGCGGGGCTCGCATCGGTGCCGGCGTTCGCCCCCGACCTGCGCACGCGCATCGTGGCAGGGTTGGTGCGGCGATACGGCCCGCGGGCGATGCGCGGGATTCTCGCCGCGATGAAAGTGCGCGGGCTGTCCGTATACAGCCACGCCGCGCCGGGGCATCCGCCTCAGGGGTCGCTCGAGGACGTCGGCTCGCGCCATCGCGGCATCGGCCTGGGCGGCAACCTGCGCGCCGCGGTGTTCGGCATCAACGACGGGCTGGTGTCGAACCTTTCGCTCATTCTCGGCGTCGCCGGCGCCTCCTCGAACAGCGGCTTCATCCTGCTCTCGGGCATCGCGGGGCTGCTCGCGGGGGCCTTCTCGATGGCCGCCGGCGAGTACGTCTCGGTGCGCTCGCAAAGGGAAATGTACGAGCACCAGATCGGGCTCGAGCAGGCCGAGCTCGACGAGTATCCCGACGAAGAGGCCGAGGAGCTCGCGTTGATCTACGCCGCGCGCGGCATGAGCACGCAAGACGCCACGGAGCTATCGCGACGCACTATCGCCGATCCACGCCAGGCGCTCGCCACGCTCGCGCGCGAAGAGCTCGGCCTCAATCCGGAGGAGCTCGGCTCGCCCTGGGGGGCGGCGCTGTCTTCGTTTTTCTCGTTTGCCGTAGGCGCGCTTGTGCCGCTTCTGCCGTTTCTGCTCGTGCGCGCCGAAGGCGCGCTGATTGCGGCGATCGCGGTGACCGGGGCCGCCTTGTTCGTAGTCGGCGCGGTGATCAGCCTGTTCACCGGTCGCGGCGCCGTGCGCGATGGCCTGCGCATGCTCGCGATAGGGGCCGCCGCCGGGACGGTAACCTACTTCGTCGGCACGCTGCTCGGCGTTACCCTTGTCTGATCGGGTGAGAGATCCGGCGTGGACGCTTGGTTCGTCGTTCAAAGCCTGATCGGGTTTTTTGTGCTGCATGCCGTCGCCTGGGCTCTGAGCGAAGACCGCAGGAGAGTCCCCTGGCGGCCCGTCATCGCCGGGATGCTGTTGACCTTCGGTCTGGGACTCGTGCTGCTGAAGGCGCCGTTCGTCAAGGATGTCTTCTTCGCCCTGAACGACGCGCTGAACGCGCTTGAAAAGGCGACGCGCGAAGGAACCGCGTTCGCGTTCGGGTTCCTCGGCGGCGGGCCGCTCCCGTTCGCCGAGACCTATCCGGGGGCGAGTTTCGTGCTCGCCTTCCGGGCGCTGCCGCTGGTGCTGGTCGTGAGCGCCTTGTCGGCGCTGCTCTTCCACTGGCGGGTGCTGCCATGGATCGTGAGAGGATTTTCGCTCCTCCTGCAGGGGACGATGGGCGTAGGCGGCGCGATCGGCCTGTCCTCTGCGGCGAACGTTTTCGTCGGCATGGTCGAGGCGCCGCTCATCGTCAAGCCCTATATCCGGAGCATGAGCCGGGGCGAGCTCTTCATCCTCATGAGCTGCGGCATGGCGACGGTTGCCGGCACCGTGATGGCGCTGTACGCGAGCATCCTCTCGAAAGTGATTCCAGACGCCTTGGGGCACATTCTCATCGCCTCGATCATCAGCACCCCGGCGGCGATTGCGATCTCGGTTCTGATGGTGCCCTCGGATGCGCCGGCGACCGAGGGACAGCTCGCGCCCCAGCCCGCGACCTCCAGCATGGACGCGGTCACGCGCGGGACCGTCGACGGCGTGCAGCTCCTCGTCAACATCGTGGCGATGCTCGTCGTGCTGGTTCGGCGGAGCCCCGGTCACGCTGCAGCGCGTGCTCGGGATCGTCATGGCGCCGCTTGTCTGGATCATGGGCATTCCGTGGTCGGAGGCGGTCACTGCCGGGTCGTTGATGGGGACCAAGACGGTGCTCAACGAGCTGCTCGCCTACATCGATCTCGCGAAGCTTCCCGACTACGCGCTGAGCGAGCGCAGCCGCCTGATGATGACCTACGCGCTGTGCGGCTTCGCCAATTTCGGCAGCCTCGGCATCATGATCGGAGGTCTCGCGACCATGGCGCCCGAGCGCCGCGACGAGATCGTTTCCCTGGGAGGGAAAACCATCGTCTCCGGAACGCTTGCGACCTGCATCGCCGGCTCCGTGGTCGGCATGCTGTACTAAAGTGCGATGTCTCGATCCGGCTGCTGCTCCGGGGTGAGCGATCTGCGCGAACTAGTGGCCGACCATTTGCGCTCCGCGAAAAGCGGCTGGAGCATAGGGGCGTTCGGCGCGATCGCGGAGTTCCATCGCGAGCCCTCGGACGCGGCGGACGCGCGGGAGTTCGCGGTGGTGACCGCAGGGGGAGCCATCGCGGTCCGGCTGGAGGAGCGTTGCCGGGCATTTGCCTACGAGCTGCTCAGCGCGAGAAGCGACCTGTGGCTGCACGGCGTGGCGCTGTGCCTTCCGGCACCCGAAGCGCGCATGACCGGGAGCACGCGCGTGACCGAACTCGGTCCGGACCGCGAGGCGCTGCGGCCGGATGACCGCAACTCGGTTCTGTTCGACCTCGGCCTCGGGCTCGCAAACTGCGATTTCTGCGTGCGCACAGCGGACCCCGAGGTGCAGGAGGCCTTGCGCGCGGCGGGCGACGTCCCGCTGCTGGCGAATGCTCCGCTGCTCGAGTTTCTCGCGCGGCGCAGCCCACATCGCGTGATGTTGTCGCGGCTCGGCAGGCTCGAGGTCTTTCAGAAAATCGGCGTGAAAGGCTCACCGCCTCCCATCGGCCCGCATACGCATCTGCTGCCCCGATTCGTGCGGCAGAGCCGAACGCACGCGGCGGATGTCCCCGTTCCCGAGGGATGGCTGCCGTGCCTGAGCCTCTATCCGCCCAATCCGGTCCAGGACGAGGAGGGGCGGCGCAAGCCGCTCGATTGCGCCGAGCTCGACGCATTCCAGGCGCTGCTCGAGCGCTTCGGCGACGCCGATCATCTGCGCACCAAGCGCGAGGTGACTGCTGCGGTGCGAGCGGGAAAAGAACCGGATCCGCTCGCCTACTTCACCCGCAGGCAGCGCACCGCATGCCGCATCGCGCTTAGGCAATTGCGAAAGCAAGACGGGGCCTCGCCGCGGCTCGAGCGATGGCTGCGCGAATTCGACGTCGCGTCGGCGCGGGAGAGGGCAGGCGCGCACTAGCGTCGCAGCCGAGGCTCACCGCCGGTCCCGGACGGGCGCGCATTGCTAGAACCGCGAATTAAGACGAAAATCGCGATTGCTCAAAGAGTTGTCACGCGCCGGCAACGGGCGCCGTTTCCATGAAATCGACTGAAATCCGGATGAGGTTCTTGAAATTCTTCGAGGAACGCGGCCACGCGGCCGTGGCCTCGAGCCCGCTCGTGCCGGCCAACGATCCCACGCTGCTCTTCACCAATTCCGGCATGGTGCAGTTCAAGGACGTGTTTCTCGGCAGGGAAACGCGGACCTACAGGCGCGCGACCACCGCGCAGCGGTGCCTGCGCGCTGGCGGCAAGCACAACGACCTCGAGAACGTGGGCTACACCGCGCGCCACCACACTTTCTTCGAGATGCTCGGCAATTTCTCCTTCGGCGATTACTTCAAGCGCGATGCGATCCGCTACGCGTGGGACCTGCTGACCGAGGTGTACAAGCTGCCGCCGGAACGCCTGTGGACGACGGTGCATCACGAGGACAACGAGGCCTACGATCTCTGGACGAAGGAGATCGGCGTGCCTAAGGGCCGTTGCATCCGCGTCGGCGACAAGCCGGGGGGCCCGAAGTATCAGAGCGACAACTTCTGGCAGATGGCCGATACCGGACCATGCGGCCCTTGCAGCGAGATCTTCTACGACCATGGATCCGGCATCTCCGGCGGCCCCCCTGGATCGAGCGAAGCCGAAGGCGACCGCTACGTCGAGATCTGGAATCTCGTGTTCATGCAGTTCAACCGCGACGAATCCGGGAAGCTCCATTCGCTGCCCAAGCCTTCGGTCGACACGGGAATGGGGCTGGAGCGCATCGCGGCGGTGCTTCAAGGCGTGCACTCCAATTACGAGATAGACCTCTTCCAGGACCTCATTCGCGGCGCAGCGCGCGAGACCGGGACCAAGGATCTCGCGAACAATTCGCTCAAGGTTATCGCTGACCATATCCGCGCCTGCTCTTTTCTGATCGTGGACGGCGTCATCCCGGGAAACGAAGGCCGCGGCTACGTGCTTCGCCGCATCGTCCGCCGCGCCATCCGCCACGGCTACAAACTGGGGCGGAAGGAGCCTTTCTTTCACCGCCTCGTCCCAGACCTCGCGCGCGCGATGGGCGGGGCCTATCCGGAGCTGCGTCGGGCCGAGGAGCGCGTCACTCAGGTGCTCAAGGCCGAGGAGGAGCGCTTCGCCGAGACGCTCGAAAACGGCATGAAAGTGCTCGAAGGCGCGCTGCACCGCGAGGACCGCATGCTCGACGGAGAAACCGTGTTCCAGCTCTACGACACCTACGGCTTTCCCGTCGATCTCACCGCCGACATAGCGCGCGAGCGCGGCATCATGATCGACCACGCGGGATTCGAGGCGGCGATGGAGCGGCAGCGCGAGCGCGCCCGCGCGGCGGGCAAATTCAAGAGGGAGGCGGGCGTCGAGTACTCCGGACGCGCGACCGAGTTCCGCGGCTACGACGCGCTTGCGCTCGATGACGCTAAAGTGACGGCTCTCTACAAGGAAGGGACTTCGGTGCTGGCCATCGCGGCGGGCGACGCCGCCGCCGTAGTGCTCGACAAGACTCCTTTCTACGCCGAATCGGGCGGCCAGGTAGGCGACGCGGGCGAGCTCGTCGCCGCGGGCGGCACCTTCACGGTTTCCGACACGCAGAAAATCCAATCCGAGGTGTTCGGCCACTACGGAACGCTTGCGACCGGGCGGCTCGCCGTGGGCGACAAGGCAGCGGCGCGCGTGGACGCGGCGCGGCGCGAGCGCACCATGCGCAATCACTCGGCCACCCACCTGATGCACAAGGCGCTGCGCGAGGTGCTGGGACCGCACGTGCAGCAGAAGGGGTCGCTCGTGGACGCCGAGAAGACGCGCTTCGATTTTTCTCACGACAAGCCGATGACCGACGAGCAGATCCGCCGCGTCGAGGCGATGGTGAACGCCGAAATCCTCAGGAACGAGGCGACTTCGGCGCGCATCATGAAGTTCGACGACGCGGTCAAGGGCGGCGCCATGGCGTTGTTCGGCGAAAAGTACGGCGACGAGGTGCGCGTGCTCGACATCGGCTCCTCGCGCGAGCTGTGCGGCGGTACGCACGTGGCGCGCACCGGAGACATCGGGTTTTTCAAGATCACGTCCCAGGGCGGCGTGGCGGCGGGCGTGCGCCGCGTCGAGGCGACCACGGGCGAGGGCGCGCTCGCCTGGGTGCAGCAGCAGGAGGTGACGCTCGCCGAGGCCGCGCAAGCCCTGAAGGCCCAGCCGCAGGAATTGACGCAGAAAATCGCTCAGGTCCTCGACAGCGTCAGGTCCCTCGAGAAGGAGCTCGCGAGGTTGAAATCGAAGGTGGCGACCTCCCACGGCGAGGATCTGGCCGCGCAGGCGGTCGAGGTCAAAGGCATCAAGGTGCTTGCGGCCACGCTCGACGGCGCCGATGCGAAAACCCTGCGCGAAACGCTCGACAAGTTGAAGGACAAGCTGAAGTCGGCGGCTATCGTGCTCGGTTCGACGGAAGGCGACAAAGTGAGTCTCATCGCCGGGGTTACTCCAGACTTCACCGCGCGCCTCAAGGCCGGCGAGCTGGTCAATTTTGTCGCACATCAGGTGGGCGGGAAGGGCGGGGGCCGGCCGGATATGGCCCAGGCCGGAGGCAACGACGCATCGAAACTGGCAGGGGCCTTGCAGTCCGTCAAGGGATGGGTCGAGCAGCGTTTGTGAGAAGTTCGCGGTTCTTTTGCAGCCGAGGGTGGCTTCACGTGAAGCATCCTCGAAGGGAGTAAGCCATGAAAATCTTCGCGGTACTGATCGGGACTGTCCTGCTCGTCGCAGGATACTTCCTCTTCGTGTTCAATTGGAGCTACTCGGAAGGCGAGCGTGCCGGGTGGGTTCAGAAATTCTCCAACAAAGGATGGTTGTGCAAGACTTGGGAGGGAGAGATGGCGATGGTCTCGATGCCCGGCTCGACGACCGAGAAGTTCTTCTTTACGGTCTGGGACGATGTAACCGCCGAAGAGATCAACAAGGTGATGGGCAAACGCGTTTCGCTCCACTACGAAGAGAAGGTCGGGATTCCGACCCGTTGCTTCGGCGAGACCCGGTACTACGTGACCAAGGTCAGCGCGGTTACCGAGATTCCGCTCGCGCCTGGGGTGGTCGTGCCGACGCAGCCGGTCCCCGCGGCGCCGTCGGTGCCGACCAAGCAGTAGGGGCCGTGAAATAACCAGCTAGCGGCCGGTGTTTACCCTCGAGGCTCATAATGATTTTCAGTGCCGCACCCCGCGGCTAAAGGAGGAAACATGAAGAAAACCCTGTTGTTCGCACTGCTCGCAGCGCCATTTGTTTCGCACGCCGCTTCGCCGACCGAGAGCGTCAATAAGGCGATCGAGGCGATGGGCGGAAACAATCTGCAGCAGCTCAAGACCTTAACCGTCAGGGCGCGTACCAGGCACTGGGAACCGCACCAATCGGTCCAGGCCGGAGGCGAGATGCGCTTTTCCTGCGATTCGATCTACACCCAGAGCCGGGACGTCTCGACAGGGGCCACCCGCACCGACTGGGAACGCAACTACGTATATCCGGCCACGCGCACGTACAAATTCAGCGAGATCCTCGCCGGGGGGATCGGTTACGTGAACGGCATCGACACCACGGCGCGAACGAAGCAGAGCCTGGAGTCAAATCCGCCCCAGCACACCATGTCCGGGCTGCGGGTGG
>VBDM01000006.1:0-2751 GCA_005881355.1 Betaproteobacteria bacterium | reverse complement strand
CCGCTCGAGGGCGACTCCAACTACGATCTGGTGCTGTCCGACTGGCGTACCGTCGACGGCATCAAATATCCGTACAAGCAGGTGTACCAGCTGAACGGCCGCAACGTGATCGAAACAAGCGTCGAGGACGTCAACGTCAATCCTCCACTCGGTGCGGATGTTTTCGCGATCCCTGAGCCGTACCGGGCCGGCGCCCCGAAGATGGCGGCGTACGGAAAAGTGCCTTACCAATGGGTGCTGCGGCGTCCATTCATCGGAACGCTGCTTGACTCGGATGCGGTGCTCTACGATCCACAGGCATCAAGCGGACTGCGTCTGGCCGATGTTGCGCCGGGGGTTTCCCATGTCCAGGGCGGCTCCCACAACAGCCTGATCGTCGAAATGGACAAGTTCCTCGTCGTGTTCGACGCCCCGATCGGCGAAGCCCAGTCGAAGTGGACCATGGATGCGGCGAGCAAGAAATACCCCGGCAAGCCGTTCAAGTACGTGGTACTCACGCATCACCACATGGACCACAGCAGCGGCATTCGTATCTATGCCGCCGCGGGTGCAACGGTGGTCGTCGGACAGGGCAACGCAGACTTCTTCAAGAAAGTCCTCACCTCGCCCGACTCACTCGGAGCGGACTCGCCGAAAAAAAAGATCAATCCGAACGTCGTCGAGGTCGCCGGCAGCTACATAATCACCGACGGCAAGCGCGACGTCGGGGCCTACCTGATCGAGAACCCGCATGCCGCCGGCTATCTGATGGGCTATGTCCACGACGTCAAGCTCGGTTTCGTCACGGATCTGTGGAGCCCCGGGCGCGACCCGCTGCCCCCGCGTCTCAATCCCGGCCTCGCGGCGGTCGTGAATGGAGTGAAGAACTGGAACCTCGAGCCCGAGCGCTTCGCCGGCGGCCACGGCTCCACCGGATCGTTTCCCGATCTCCTGAAGGTTGCCGCAGCGACGAACTAAGTTTTTCCTCCGCGCGAACCCCGGCCGGCGCTGTGCCGCCCGGGGTTCTTTTTTGGTCGGCCGGCTAGAAGCCGATGCGCTGCTTTTTCGGCGAGCGGGAGTCGCCGATGTCGGAGGACTCGATTTCGGCGCGGCCCGCGAGCTTCGCGTTGCCGAACGCGTTCATGACGGCGCGGCGCATTTCCCGGGGCGAGAGCTCCGCGAGCCTGTTCTGCACCTCTTGGGGAAGCCTCTCGGGAAAATCCTTGCCCCAGTCGTGGCTGCCGCGAATCTCGCCGTAGATCGCCTGCGCGATGCGGGCGGAGCCGTTGCGGTCGGGCGACTCGATCTCGTAGACGTTCATGCGGTTGAGGATCGGATCCGGGATTTTGGAGTTTTCGTTTGCCGTGGCGATCCACACCACCCCCGAGGCGTCGATCGGGATCTCGACGAACTCGTCGACGAACTCGGCCGCCGTGTCGCGCTCGAGCAGCATGTAGAGCGCTCCCAGCGGATCGTACTGGTTGTCCCCGCCCGCCTTGTCGAGCTCGTCGACCATGATCACCGGGTTGGCGTAGGTTCCGTTCAGGAGGGTCTCGAAGACCTTTCCGGGCTTGGCGTTCTTCCATTGCGACGAGGCCCCGGAGATGACCCAGCCGGCGGTCATCGAGCTCATCGAGCACAGGCCGAAGCCGGTTGACAGGATCTGCGACAGGCGCCGACCGAAATAGGTCTTGCCGATTCCCGGCTCTCCGAGCAGGAGCATCGGCGGCAACTCAAGGCAGTCGTTGGACGAAGCGCACAGCGCGATGTGCTTCTTGACGTCGTCGAGGACTTCCGCGAAGTTGGGGAGCTCGTCGTAGAGGCCCTCCATCGCGGGAATTCCCGAGGGCTTCACCGTGAGGCGGGTGCCGCCCGCCTTGATCATTTTTTCGTAGGTGGACTTCAGCGCATCGTTCGCCGAAGCGGAAAGCTCCTGCAGCGCGCGGTCGACCTCCGCGACGTCATAAACGTCCTTGAATCCTCCGATCGGGATGCTTACCGCAGCTGTCGTCATTCCGGTTGCCTCCTTCGCGAAGACAGTTGCCTCCAGAAAACTACCATGCAAGAACGATGCCCGCAATCCGTCTGACTTCTTCAACGGACTGCGGTTTCGCGGCGTTGACCTGCAGTTTTCTGGCACTCTCGCCCCCTATCTGCCAAGGGCGTGACATTGTTGGCGTTCGCGGGAACGTATGAAGTGATGTTATGGGTCCGAATGGCTGCACCGAATGCGAGCGGCGCGCACGCCGACCGCTGTGGATTTATTCGGCTAAAATTCAGACTTTTCAGCTTCTTAGACATGCCCTGCCCCACCGGCGACAGCCATGCACTTCAAAGTCGATGACGTCAGAATCCGCGAGATCAAGGAGCTCGCGCCGCCGGTGCAGCTGCTGCGCGAGTTCCCGTGCTCGGAAAAGACCGAGGAGCTGACCTATCACACGCGGCAGGCGATTCATCGCGTCCTTCACGGATCGGACGACCGGATGCTCGTGATCATCGGCCCGTGTTCCATGCACGCTCCCAAGGCGGGTCTGGAGTACGCGCGCAAGCTTGTCGAAATGAAAATAGAACTCGAGCGGGACCTCATCGTCGTCATGGGCGTCTATTTCGAAAAACCCCGCACCACCGTGGGCTGGAAGGGGCTGATCAACGATCCGGACCTCGACGGCAGCTTTCAGATCAACAGGGGGCTGCACTTGGCGCGCCGGTTCCTCCTGGAAGTCAACGAGCTGGGGCTTCCTGCAGGCAACGAATTTCTCGACATGATCTCCC
>VBDM01000386.1:2267-2797 GCA_005881355.1 Betaproteobacteria bacterium | reverse complement strand
GTGGGCTGGATGTATAGCTTCTGAAACCGGCTACCTCCTCTTCCAGCTGTGGTAATTTAGGCGGGCGTCGAAAAGACGCCCGCCTTTTCATTTCCAAAGCAGATCCGAATTGAAGCGTTTGTTCCTCGCACTGCCGCTCGTCCTCGCGACCGCTGCGCCGCCGGCGCTGGCGGCGCTCATCTTCAGGGTCGGGGATACGGTCTATGTCGATGGAAAGCAATACACCTGGGAAGAGTGGAAAAAAATCCGCGACAATCCAGAAGCCCTGAAGCAATCGCAACCAGCGACATCCGCGCCGGTGGCCGGACCGCGGGCCGCGGCGTGCACCACGGCCATCTACTACGATGAGTTCCCCAGCGAGGACGAACGGTTCCAGTGCAGTGCGGATCTGGGCATGCTGACGCGTGGGCAGATCATGGAAAAAGGCTGGAAAGTAGATTTCGTCGAAAAAGTCCCGCCTCCCTCCGATCAGCAGGCGCAGTCCCCGCGCGGCATGCCGCTCTTCAAGTACAAGCTGGTGATCTCGCGCT
>VBDM01000386.1:0-2221 GCA_005881355.1 Betaproteobacteria bacterium | reverse complement strand
CGGGTGTCATCGCCGCGAGCCTCGCGGCCGCCGGCTGCGTGTCGTACGGCGGATTCACGCCCGGCGTCTCGACGATGTCGGAGGTGCGGTCCAAATCGGGCCGGCCGACCGACGTGCGGCTTTCTTCGGGCGCGGAGATCTGGGAATATGCGACCGGCCCCGAGGGATACGAGACCTACGTCGTCGTGTTCGACGGGAACGGCGTGGTGCGCTCGGCGCAGCAGGTTCTGACCGAGGATAATATCCATCGCCTCATTCCGGGGAAAACGACGCGGGAGGAGGAGGAACCTGCTCGGCCGGCCGGGCGACGTGTATGAAATGAACGCAAGCGAAACCTGGGAATGGCGCTTCAAGCCCCAGGGATTCGCGCCGGAAATCCTCGTGGTTTCCTTCGGCAGCGATGGCCTGGTGAGCAGAGTCACCCGGGTGATGGAATCCGTCGGCGGAAGCCGCAGGGGCAGAAGGTAAGAGCTATGCGTGCAATCGTCATCCTGATCGCTTTGGCGGTCGCGGGCTGCTCGTATTTCCCCGACCGGACCGAGCCCCCGCAACGGGGCGCTTCCTCGTCGACCTCCCGAGGGATCGACACCCTGTGCATGAACGATTGCCTCGGCAGCAACGGGACGAAGGAGTTTTGCGAGGATCGCTGCTCCTATTGAGAGTCTGCTTTTCACGGCAAGACCGGCAACGGCGTCTGCCGTTATACTCTTCTGCCGCAATCGCCGGCGCACCGCTCGAAAAACCCACGCAAAGGAGGATGTCATGAAATGCCTGCTTGTCGGATCGCTCATGCTGCTCGCATCGCCCGCGTTCGCGCAGGAGGCGGTTCCGCAGATTCCGTTCGATGCCTCGGACCCGCTCAAGCTGCCGAAGGACCTGTACCTCGGCGAGGTGACCGGCGTCGCGGTGAATTCGAAGGGGAACATCTTCGTTCTTTCGCGCGGCAATACCACTGGCCCGGCCTACGCGGCGGCCGCGGCGCAGTTGCTGGAGTTCGCGCCTGACGGCAACTTCATCCGCGAGATCGGCAAGAACCTGTACGCCTGGTCGTTCGGTCACACCGTTCGCGTGGACCGGAGCGACAACATCTGGATCACCGACAAGGGATCGGACATGGTCGTCAAGTTCAATCCCCAGGGTCGCGTCACGATGGTGTTCGGTCGCAAGCAGGAGGCGTCCGATGAGGATACCGGTCCCTTGAAGCACCCCAAGCCGCCGCTTCCGGCCGAGGACGGGCGCTTCAGGCAGGTGACCGACGTCGCCTTCGACCCGGCCGGCAACGCCTACATCAGCGACGGCTACATCAATTCGCGCGTCGCGAAGGTGGACAGGAACGGCAAATGGGTCAAATCGTGGGGCGACCGCGGTACCAAGCCCGGCGAATTCAACACCCCGCACTCGATCGCGGCCGATGCGAAGGGCAACATCTACGTCGCCGACCGCGGCAACCGGCGCATCCAGGTGTTCGACGGGGAGGGCGCGTTCCTGCGCGAGTTCACGATCGACGTGCCGTACGATGCGAAGGCGCGCCCGGCGATCGGCAACCTGCCCGACCTCGCCAAGATCGAGGCGGGGGGCGGGCCGAAGACGATGATGCCCGGCGCGCCGTGGGCGGTGTGCATCACGCCCGGCCCGAACCAGGTGCTGTATACGTCCGACGCGTTCCCGGGCCGCGTGTTCAAGCTGTCACTCGACGGAAAGGTGCTCGGCGTGCTCGGAGAGTCCGGCAAGCAGCTCAGGCAGTTCGGCTGGATCCACGAGATCGCCTGCCCGTCGGAGAACGTGCTCTACGTCGCGGAGCTGCTCAACTGGCGGGTGCAGAAGCTGGTTCTGCATCCGAAGAAATAGCGTCGCTCCCAAGGCCGGGGCCGCGACCGCGGCTCCGGCCGGGCCGCGCCTAAAACTTGCGGCCCTTGCGCCGGCTAGCGCAGGCGTCCCTTGTTCGACTTGGGTTGCGGCGCCTGGAAGACGTAGCCCTTTTCTATCGCGTCGGCGAGGCATCCCTCGTAATTCTTGTACGCCCGGTTGGATTCCGAGACGACCGTGCGGTCGGCGGAAATCCGCTGCCATCTCCATGCGCGCGCAGGGTCGCTGTAGAAGCGCCAAATGATGTTCATCCGCTCGATCCTCCCGGGTACGACCGATCACAACGCCTTTATGTTCTCGGCTGACGTCTTGCCGTTCTTGCCCACGACCAATTCGTATCCGACCTTCTGGCCTT
>VBDM01000005.1 GCA_005881355.1 Betaproteobacteria bacterium | reverse complement strand
TGCGGTATGTTTTCTTCACTCCTATGCGAATCCGCAGCACGAACGCGACGCGGGCGAACGCCTTCGCAAGGCGCTGCCTGCCGTCTACGTCTCGCTTTCCCACGAGATCCTGCGCGAATATCGGGAGTTCGAGAGAATGTCGACGACCGTGGTCAACGCGTATATAGGGCCGAAGGTCGGGGGGTACGTCAAGAGCCTCAAGTCGAGCCTCGCCGAGATCGGGTTTTGCGGCGATCTCGCCGTCATGCAGTCGAGCGGCGGCGTGATGACGCCGGAGATCGCCACCGAGCGTCCGGTGACGATGATGGAGTCCGGCCCGGTCGGCGGGATCATCGCCGCGGCGAGGGTGGGCCGCGCACTCGGTTTTCCGAACGCGATCTCTTTCGACATGGGCGGCACCACGGCGAAGGCGAGCCTCATACGCGATAGCGAGCCCGCCATGGCCCCCGGCTACTATGTGGGCGGCTACTCGAGCGGCCACCCGGTGATGATGCCGGTGATCGACGTCGTCGAGGTCGGCGCGGGCGGAGGCAGCATCGCCTGGATCGACGACGTCGGCGCACTGAAAGTCGGCCCGCAGAGCGCGGGCGCCGAGCCGGGGCCGATCTGCTATCGCGGCGGCGGCGCAGAGCCCACCATCACCGACGCGAATCTCGTGCTCGGGCGCCTCGATCCGGACGATTTCCTCGGCGGGCAGATGGTTCTCGATGCCGAGTCCGCTGCGCAAGGCATCAAGAGGAAGATCGCCGATCCGCTGAAGATGAACGTGACCGCCGCGGCGCAGGCGATCGTCGATATCGCCGTGTCCAAGATGTCGCTTGCGGTGCGCGAGGTCTCGGTCGCCAAAGGCTACGATCCGCGGGACTTCGCGCTGGTGGCCTCGGGCGGGGCCGGCCCCCTGCACGTCATGGCGATCGCGCGCGAGCTGCATATTCCGAAAGTGATCGTGCCGCTTTTCCCCGCGCATTTCTCGGCGCTCGGCATGCTCGCTGCCGACGAGCGCCACGATTTCATCCGCACCTTCTATGCCGATCTCGGTGCGGTCGACTTCCTGCAGCTCGAGCGCGCGGTCGTCGAGATGGCGAGAGAATCCGAATCCGCGCTGCGACGGCAACAAGGGGTGGAGCGCCGGATCCACCTCGACCTGCGCTACGTCGGTCAGGAATTCGCGCTTTCCGTCCCGGTCGCCCCGAAGCAGATCGAGTCGGCGGATCGCCGTGCCATCAGGGCCGCTTTCGACCGGCTTTACGACCGGCGCTACGCGCACCATTCGCCGGGCGAGCCGGTCGAGATCGTCAACATCCGGCTGGCGACCGTAGGCAAGCGGCCGAAAATGAAATTCCCGCGCGTTGCTGCGACGCGAAAAACCGCGCCTTCTCGCAAGGTCGAGGCTTATCTCGGCGGTGCCGGCCGCGCCGTATCCTGTGCGGTCTATCAGCGCGATCAGCTCGGGGCGGGCACCCGCATGACGGGGCCGGCCCTGGTGCGCGAGCACGGGACGACGACGGTGCTTTTCAAGGGCGACGTCTGCAGCGTCGCGAAGACCGGCGAGCTCGTGATCTCGGTGAGAGGCGCGGCATGAAGGCGAGACTGGATCCGGTGACCCTCGAAGTCATCCGCAATGCGCTTCCGGCGATCGCCAACGAGATGGCGGCGGACCTCCAGCGCACCTCGTACAACATGATGATCTACGAGGTGCGCGACTTCTGCACCGCGCTGGTGAACGTGGACGGCGAGCTCGTCAGCCAGAACGTCGGCGGCGTTTCGCATTTCGTGGCCGACCTGGGCGTCGTCATTACCGATGCGGTGAAGCGCTACGGGAAGAATGGTTTCAAGCCGGGTGACGTCCTCGTCACCAACCACCAGGCGGAGGCCGGGCAACACCTCAACAACGTCGTCATCTACGTCCCGTATTTCTTCAAGGGCGAGCTGCTCGCGTTCTCGATGGTCCGCGCGCACTGGATCGACGTGGGGGGAACGAGCACGGGCTTCGGCGCGGGGCCCGAGGTGCCGGATCCCTGGCAGGAGGGCCTGCAGCTCGACCAGCTGAAAATCTACGACGGCGGCCGGCTCGACGGGACGCTCCATCGCGTGATCCGCGACAACATCCGCTTCCCCGAGTCCTCGCTCGGAGACATGAACTCGCAGATCGCCTCCTGCAAGCTCGGGATCAGGCGGCTGGACGAGCTGTTCCGCAAATACGGGAGAGACACCGTCCTCGGGGCCATCGAGCGGATCTTCGACGAAACCGAAACCAAGTGCCGCAACGTCGTCGCCCGGCTCGCCGGCGGCGTCTACGAAGCCGAGTCGTTTTTCGACGACGACGGCGTGACGCCGAACGAGCGTGTGCGGATTCACGCGAAAGTGACCGTCAACTCGGGGAGCATGACCATCGATCTGTCCGGCTGCTCGGCGGAGCGCAAGGCGGCCGTGAACTCGCGCACGCTCGCCGGCGCGCGCGTCGCCTACAAGGCGCTCACCGGGCCGCTCGATCCGGTCAACGAAGGCTCGTTTCGCGCCCTCGACGTCGTCATCCCGGAAGGCAGCATCATGATGGCGCGATACCCCGCGCCGATGGCCGCGTGGAGCATCTTCGTTCCGACCGTCGTCGAGACCATCGTCACCTCGCTCGCATCCGCGATGCCGGAGAAGATCCCGGCGGCGCACCACGCGCTGCTCGGCGGCTCGGTCGTGTTTTTCGGCCTTGACCCGAAGTCGAAACGGCGTTTCGTCGTGCAGAGCATAGAGGGCGGCGGCTGGGGCGGCCGGCCCTTCGAGGACGGCGAATCGGCGACAGTATCGGTATGCCAGGGGGACGTGCGCAACGGCTCGATCGAAGGCATCGAGCTGAAATGCCCGGTGCTGGTGAAAGCGCGCGCGCTGCGGCGCGACTCCGCCGGCGCCGGCAAGTTCAGGGGAGGCCTCGGCATCGACTTGCAGGTGCGCAACTTCGTCGACGGAAAGTGGAACTTCGAACGGGCGAACCGCAAGGGATGTCCGGCGTGGGGCCTGTGGGGCGGCCGGCCCGGCGAATCCGGAGGGTATTACCTGCGCCGGCCCGGAGAAAGCGAATACCGGGCGATGCACGGCAGCCACAAGCCCGTTACCGCGAATTCGGAGGTCATCGTGCGCACCGGGGGAGGCGGCGGATGGGGAGAGCCTCTGGAGCGGGATCCGGAACGCGTGCGCTGGGACGTGCTGGAGGAATTCGTGTCGAAGGAGGCCGCGGGGGAAATTTACGGGGTGGTGCTGCGGGAAGACCTGTCGGTCGACGAGGCTGCGACCCGGGCGCTGAGACAGAGATTGAAGGCGAGCCCTGCGAAACGCGCGAGCAAGGCGCAGGCCTGATTCGCGCGGCGAAGCGTGACCGTCCTCGAACAGCTTGGGACTCATGTTGTCCGCGGTGCCGCCGGGGGCCTGTCCGCGGCGGCGCGCCGCGCCGCGCGGCTTCACGTCGCGGACACGGTCGGCGCTTGGGTCGCCGCGAGCGGCACGCAGGAAGGGCGCGCGCTAACCGGGTTCCGGGGAGGCGCAGGCGAACGGGCGCAGTCCGCCGGCGGCGGGGATCTGCTCGACCGTGTCGCGAGGAGCTGCGCTCTCGCGCGCCTCAGTGAAATCGACGACATCCATCTGTCTTCGTGCACCACTCCCGGCGCGCTGATCGTTCCGTCTGCGCTGGCGGTCGGCAGCTCGCTGGGTGCGAGCGGCGCGGCGATGGGCGAGGCGATCGCCGTGGGCTACGAGGCGATGGTGCGGCTCGGCGCGGCCCTGGGCGGGCCGTCGATTCTCTACCGCGGTATCTGGCCCACTTATTTCGCCGCGCCGTTCGGGGTCGCGGCGATGGCTTCGCGGCTTCTCGGTCTCACCGGGCGGCAGGCGGCGCACGCGCTCGGCATCGCGCTCATCCTCGCCTCGCCGGCGGTCGGGCGCCAGAGCGGCGCGGCGATGTCGCGCTGGCTCGCGATCGGGCACGCCGCCCGCAGCGGCGCCTTCGCGGCGTTTTCCGCGCAGGCGGGTTTCACGGCGGACCTGGGCCTATTCGAAGGCGATTTCTTTTCGGCCGCCTACGACTTGTCGCCCGACACGGCGATTCTGGTCGATGCGCTCGAGGAGCGTTCCGTGCTTCCCGAAGTGAGCTTCAAGCCCTGGTGCGCGGCACGGCAGACCATGGCGGCGACACAGGCGCTCAAAGAGATCATCGAAACAGGCATTGCGCCCTCCGACATGACGCAGCTTGCCGTCTCGGTGCCTCCTCCTTATCTTCGGATGATCGACCACGGAGTGGCTCCGGGCGATCGCAGCTCGCACCTGACCAGCGTTTCCTATCAGATGGCCTTGGCCGCTTTTGCTCCCGATGCCCTGTTCGACGCCAAGCAGGTCCCGGAACGCGTGTCCGGCGAAATCGGCGCTTTCATGGCGAAGGTCACCGTCAAGGCCGAGGACGGTCTGCTCCGTCACTATCCGAAGTCCTGGCCGGCGCGGCTTGAGATAGCCACGCCGAGGGAAAAGCACGAAAAGCTCGTCATCCACGTTCCCGGGGATCCGCAGCGGCCGTTCGACGAGCGTGAGGTCGCCGCGAAGTTCCGGCGCGTCACTGCGCCGGTCGTCGGCGAGCGCGCCGCGGACGATTTGCTTCGCTCGAGTCTCGCCGTGCTCGAGGAAGAGGGAGAAGCGAGAGTCTTGCTTGCGGACGTGGAGCGTGCCTGCGGCAGTCCCGGCTGACCCGCGGGCCTTGACCTACTCTCCGATGAACTTGAGCAATTCGAGGTACTCGGCGTTGGTTGCAGCCACGAATTCCGGCACGCCGATGGGTTTCAGCGCCTGCTTGCCCCGTTCCGAGTTCTTCAGGTTGATCAGCGTCCTCCGCAAGCGCCCGGCCTCGGCCTGGCTCATGCCGGGAGACGCGATGATCGACCAGTTCGGCACCGGTTTCGCTTCGAGCAGGACCGTGTTTCCTTTCTCCAGCCACTGCTGCTTCACGGTCGGATTCACGACGCCGACGTCGGCCGCACCCGATTCCACCGAGAGCGCGACGGCCTCCTGAAACCGGGTGTAATGGATCGTGACGTCCTTCTCCTTGAAGCCGAGGTCGCGCAGCGTAGCCTCCCCCAGTTTCGTGGTGAAGACCCGCTCGGGCATCATGATGACTTTGCCGCGCATGTCCCCGGGTTTCCTGATAGGGCTCCCCTTGAGCGTGATGAAACCGGCGACGTAGGGAACCTTGGTCTTGACCACCGCCTGAAACTGCTTGTCGCGTATCATCCCCGCCAGCAGGTTGACGGTCTTGCCGAAGACGATGTCGAAGCGCCTGCGGTCCAGCTCGGCCCGGAACCGCGCGGTTTCCGGATACACTTCGAGCCTGACGGGACGCCCAAGCGTTCGCTCGATGGACTTCGCGAGCCCCGTGTAGCGCTCGAACAGCTCTTCGGGGGTGACCAGAGTGGTCGCGCCTTCGTTGATCGAGAAGACGAGCGGCTCTTTTGAAGCCGGTGACTTCTTCGCCTGAGCGAGCGCGCCGGGCGCCATGGCTGCGAGCGCGCAACCGAGAAAGGCGGACACCAGCCGGCGGCGCTCTTGCATTAGTCTGCTCATGTCGTGCATCTCCTCTGAAAGGACTCCTTCGATACGGGGTGCCGCGGTTACGAAAACGCCTGAATGCCGGTCTGCGCCCTCCCGAGTATCAGGGCGTGGATGTCGTGCGTTCCCTCGTAGGTGTTGACCACTTCGAGATTGACCATGTGGCGCACCACGCCGAACTCGTCGGAGATGCCGTTGCCGCCCAGCATGTCGCGCGCCGCGCGCGCGATCTCGAGCGCCTTGCCGCAGGAGTTGCGCTTCATGATCGAGGTGATCTCGGGCGTATCGGTGCCTTCGTCCTTCATGCGCCCGAAGCGCAGCACGCCCTGCAGCCCCAGGCATATTTCCGTCTGCATGTCGGCGAGTTTTTTCTGGATGAGCTGGTTCGCGGCGAGCGGCCGGCCGAACTGCCTGCGATCGAGCACGTACTGGCGCGCGCGGTGCCAGCAGTCCTCGGCCGCACCTAGCGCGCCCCAGGCGATGCCGTAGCGCGCGGCGTTCAGGCAGGTGAACGGCCCTTTCAGGCCTTCGACGCCGGGGAGCAGGTTCTCTTGCGGCACGAACACCCCGTCCATCACGACTTCGCCGGTGATCGAGGTGCGCAAACCCACTTTGCCGTGGATCGCCGGCGCCGACAGTCCTTTCGCGCCTTTTTCGGCGAGGAAGCCGCGGATGCGTCCGTCCTCGGTCTTCGCCCAGACGAGGAACAGGTCGGCGATCGGCGCGTTGCTGATCCAGGTCTTGGAGCCCGCGAGGCTGTAGCCGCCCGGGACTTTCTTCGCGCGCGCCTGCATGCTCGCCGGGTCGGAGCCGTGGTTGGGCTCGGTGAGGCCGAAGCAGCCGATCAGCTCTCCTTTCGCGAGCTTCGGCAGGTACTTCTTCTTTTGAGCTTCGGAGCCGAATTCGTGGATCGGCGTCATGACGAGCGAGCTCTGCACGCTCATCGTCGAACGGTAGCCGGAATCGACGCGCTCCAGCTCGCGCGCGATCAGCCCGTAGCTCACGTGATTGATCCCGGCGCCGCCGTATTCGGGCGGGAGCGTCGGCCCCAGGAACCCGAGCGCGCCCATCTCGCGCAGAATCGAGGGGTCCGCCTTCTCGTGGCGGAACGCCTCCAGCACGCGGGGCTGCAGTTTCTCCTGCGCGAACGCGCGCGCCGCATCGCGCACCATGCGCTCCGCTTCCGTGAGCTGCGCCTCGAGCAGGAGCGGATCGTGCCAGGCGAATTCGGCCTTCTTGGGCTTGGCTTTGAGCGGCGCGTTCATGGAAATTCTCCGTTCGGACCTCAGGCTTCGGGAGTGAGCAATGATACGCCCAGCCGGGCGCGGCGCTTCAGCCACGGGCTCGCGCGATAGCGGGGATCCCCGTAGAAATCGTGCAGGGTCTGCAGAATGCCGAGAATTCTCGCCGGGCCGATCGCGTCGCCCCAGGCGAGCGGCCCGCGGGGATAGCCCAGGCCGAGCGTCACCGCCGCGTCGATGTCGGCGGGCGAAGCGATGCGCTGCTGCGCGATGTCGCAGGCGATGTTGACGATCTGCGCGACGACGCGCTGCGCGACGAATCCGGGCGAATCGCGGATCACCGAGACCGGCACCCCGTCGCTCGCGAGCAGCCCGTGCGCGGCGGCGCGCATCGCGGGCGCGGTCACGGGCGTCGTCATGAGCGTGCGGCGCTTGTCGAGCGCGAACAGGCAGTCGACCGCGAGCGTGCGCGCCGGGTCGAGCCCCTCGTCGAGCGCAGTCGCAGTCGCATCGCGCCCGACGGGCGCGACGAGATACAGCGACTGCGCCGCGGGCTGGGCGCCCGCATCGATGCGCGCGCCGAGCTTCGCGACCAGTTCGGCGAGCCTGGCGCCGAACCCCGAGCGGCTCACCCAGACGCTCGCGGGCCGCGCGGCCGGCGCGGGAGGATCGGGGATTTCTTCCTGCTTGCCGTTCTCGTGCCGGTAGAAGCCGCGCCCGGACTTGCGGCCCAGCAGCCCCGCGTGCACGCGCTGGGCGGCGATGGGCGAAGGGCGGAAGCGCGGTTCCTCGTAATACTGCCGGTAGATCGATTCCATCACCGGGTGCGAGACGTCGAGCCCCGTCAGATCGAGCAGCTCGAACGGTCCCAGGCGGAATCCGGCGCAATCGCGCAGGATGCGGTCGACCCCGTGGAACTCCGCGATGCCCTCCCCGAGAATGCGTAGAGCCTCGGTGCCGTAGCCGCGGCCGGCGTGGTTGACGATGAAGCCCGGCGTGTCCTTCGCGCGCACCGGCTTGTGCCCGCAGCGCAGCGCGAGCGCCGCCAGCGCCTCGCCGACCCAGGGAGCCGTCAGCAAGCCGTCAACGACCTCGACGACTTTCATCAGCGGCACGGGATTGAAGAAATGAAACCCGGCGATGCGCTCGGGCCGCTTGCACGCCGCGGCGATCGCGGTGATCGAAAAGGACGAGGTATTGGACGCCATCAGGCAATCGCCGGAAACGATATCCTCCAGCGAGCGGAACAGCTCGCGCTTGGCGTCCAGGTTTTCCACGATCGCCTCGATGACGATGGGGCAGGTGGCGAGCGCCGAAAGCGAGTCCGTGACGACGAGATTCGCCTGTGCCCGCGCGACCGCGTCCCGCTCGAGCCGGCCTTTTTCGGCGAGCTTCGCGAGCTGCGCGGAAACAGACTCCTTCGCGTCTTTCGCGGCGCCCGGGCGGCTGTCGTGGAGCAGCGCGCGGATGCCGGCCTGTGCGGCGATCTGGGCGA
>VBDM01000384.1:1016-2949 GCA_005881355.1 Betaproteobacteria bacterium | reverse complement strand
CCGGCGTGGCGGTTCGCCAGAGGCGCGGACCGAGAACAAGTCCGGAATCGAGCCACTCCGTTTCGTGTGACCGCCTCCTCGGCACGGCCACGGCAAAATGGCGTCTCGGAGATTTGCTTCGGTTCCGGTTTACGACGATCACGCCGAGCTCGATCGTTCGGAGCGGCACGCGCCGCCGCCTGCGCTCGATCAGGCGTTCACCGCCGCCGCGGGCGCACGAAAAGACGCGCACAGCCTTCTCTGCCCGTATTGCGGCTCGGACCACACGGTGCGCTGGGGTGCGGCGCACGGCCTGCCCCGCCGCCGCTGCGTTTCGTGCAGGCGCACCTTCAATATCCTCACCAACACGCCTCTGGCGCGGTTGCGCAACAAGGACCGCTGGCTCACCTTCGCAGGAACATTGTTCGAACGAAAAAGCATCCGCAAGAGCGCGGCCGCGTGCGGGATAAGCGCCACCACCTCCTCGCGCTGGCATCACCGGTTCACGAATTGCTCCGCCGAGCAGCGGGCGAAAATACTCGGCGCGATCATCAGCGCCTATTCGAACGCTCCCGCGCTCACCGGCGTTTCCGAAGACGCGGGCGCCGCAAATCTTCAATGGTGCAGGGAGCTGTTGCCGGTGGTTCTGTCCTGGATTGTCTGACCGATAAACAGGGCCACGGCCGAGACGCCGCAGCCCGGTTCATCGCCAAGGCAGGATCGGCTCGACGTCGGGCGCCGGCCCGCATCGCCTATACTGTCCGAGAAAATTCCGAGCCGCGACGACACACGATGCCCCTGAATCGCCTGGTCCCGGCCGCGATCGTCCTCGCCGGCGGGCTGGCGATCGCCGGCTGCGCGAGCCTGCCGTCCGCGCCGCCGGAGCACCCGCCGCGCGCACAGCCGCTGGTCCTGACCGGCAAGGCCAGCCAGCCCGTGATCGCATTCGTGCTCGGCGGCGGCGGCGCGCGCGGCTTCGCGCATGTCGGCGTGCTCAAGGTGCTCGACGACGCCGGCATCCGCGCGGACCTCGTGGTCGGCACGAGCGCGGGCAGCCTCGTCGGCGCGTTCTACGCCGGCGGCATCCGCAACGAGGAGCTGGTCGAGGCGGCGCTCGCCGTGCACCGCGAGCAGCTGGTGGACTTCGTGTTTCCGAACCGCGGCTTCATCGAAGGCGACCGGCTTCAGGCATACATGAACCAGGCGCTGCATGGGCGCCTGATCGAGCAGCTCGACATCCCCTTCGTCGCGGTCGCCACCGAGCTCAGGACCGGCGGGCTCGTCGCCTTCACGCGCGGCGACACCGGCATGGCGGTGCGCGCCTCGTGCAGCGTCCCGGCGGTTTTCCAGCCCACCACGATAGAGGGGCGCGAGTACGTCGACGGCGGGCTGGTGAGCCCGGTGCCGGTGAAGATCGCGCGCGGGTTCGGCGCCGAACTCATCATCGCGGTGGACGTGTCCAGGCACCCCGCCGACCGGAAAGAACTCGACAGCACCTTGGCGATGCTGAGCCACGCGTTCGTAGTCATGGAGCACGCGCTCGCGCAGGAGGAGACCAAGCTCGCCGAGGTCGTCATCCGGCCGGATCTGGCCACGGTGCCCTTCACCGATCTCGCCGCGCGCGGCCAGGCGATCGCGGCCGGCGAGGAAGCTGCGCGCGCCGCGCTTCCGCAGATCCGGCGCCTGATCGCGGAGAGGACGGTTGCCCGCTCCGGCGCAAACCCGGGACGCAGCCCGGTTCACCGCTAAGGTAGCCCTGTCACCGCCCCGTCCCTCGGATAGCTGATCGCATAGCCCCCGGAGGCGCAGGAATCAAGCGCCGGCCGCGGACCAAAGTCACGCTGTGCGGGAAGGAGCTCTAGCGGCACGCCTTGATGAAGCCGCTGATCTCGCCCGGCGCGGCGAATATCACCGAGACGCGGTCGCCCTGCATTCCGGCGCCGACGACGACCGG
>VBDM01000384.1:0-953 GCA_005881355.1 Betaproteobacteria bacterium | reverse complement strand
TGGTGTAGGTGTCGCGGCAATATTCGATGGAGCTCACTTGCGCTTGGGGAGGCGCTTGCTTGAGGTTGGGCTTGCCCCTGCTCATCATCATTCCGCCTCTGCCCTCTTCCACTCTCGGGGCCTTGCCCTGGGACGCGGCCTGGAGGAATGCCGCGACGTCCTGGCGCGCCTGCTTCTCGCGCAGTCCCGGAAAAGTCATGCCCGATCCCGGAATGAATTTTTCGGGGCTCGCGAGCCACTGTTCGAGGCTCGCATCGCTCCAGATGACGTTCGAGCGCTTGAGGGCCTCGGAATACCTTTCGAAGCCGCGGACGGTGCCGGCCTTCCGATTCCATACGTCCGCGAGGCTGGGTCCGGTCATGTGCTCGCCCGGCTTGACCGAGTGGCACGCGGCGCAGGCCTGGAATACGCGAGCGCCGCGCGCGGCATCACCGGCGGCTTGCGCGGAGGTGGCTTGGATGACAAGCGATGCGGTTATTGAAATGAGGTAAAGCGCTTTGATTTGGATTGTCTCCTGGTTTGCTCGAGCATTTCATTGCGCAACTTGACGACCTCGGGCGGCCAGCGGCTTTCGATGAACGCGAGCGCCGCGCGGATATCCGAGTCCGGAAGAACGCTCCCGAAGGCCGGCATATCGCTCACGTAGCCTTTCGGCGCGTAAGGAGGCACCAAGCCGCGCTGGGTGATGCCGAAAAGGACTTCGTCGGGATGGTGCCAGGTGTGCCCCGATTGATCGTGAGGCGGCGCGGGCATGCGGCCGCCGGGCAGCCGGATGCGCCAGTCGGGTTGTCCTTCGAGCTGCCCTCCATGACAGGAAGCGCAGTAGCTCGCATAGACGACCCGCCCGCGTTCCACTTGTGCCGCATCGCGGGGATCGATCGGCGCGGGCGTTCGCGACTTGTCGAGCTCCGCCCTGCCGTAATACGCGATTGCGGCGGCGGCAAGAACAAAGG
>VBDM01000038.1 GCA_005881355.1 Betaproteobacteria bacterium | reverse complement strand
TGCGGGTAGTTCTCCGCGACCACGAGCAGGCGCGACAGCGCCTGGCTCATCTGCCCCTGGGCTTCCTGGAATTTGCGGAACGCCGCGGGATCGTTGATCAGCTCGGGCGTCGCCTGCATGCTGCCGACGCGAGAGCGCATCTCGGTGACCTGTGTGAGGACCTGCTGCTCCTGCGCGGCGAAGCCCTTCACAGTGTTGACGAGGTTAGGCACGAGATCGTTGCGCCGCTGGTACTGGTTGAGCACTTCCGACCAAGCCGACTTGACCTGCTCGTCGCCGCGCTGGATGTCGTTGTATCCGCAGCCCGAGAGCGCCGCGGTGGCCAAAACCATGACTGCCGCCCAGAGTTTCCGCATGAAATCCTCCTTGAAGGCTTGCGGCGTAAGTTGAGGACGCCGCGCTCGGATTACAAGGCCGCGATGGTGCGCCGCGCGAAGCACAGGTCCTCCCAGGCCTTGGCCTTGTCGGGAAGGTTGCGCAGCAGATAGGCGGGATGATAGGTGACGATGAGCGGCACGCCCTGGTAACGGTGCAGCCGCCCGCGCAGGCTCGCGATGCTCGCCTCGGTGCTGAGCAGCGCCTGCACCGCGAAGCGCCCCATCGCGAGGATGAGCTTGGGCTTGATCAGCTCGAGCTGCCGCAGCAGGTGCGGGCTGCACTGGCCGACTTCGAAGGGCTCCGGGTTGCGGTTGCCCGGAGGCCGGCACTTGAGCACATTGCAGATGTACACATTGTCGCCGCGCTTGAGATTAATTGCGGCGAGCATGCTGTCGAGCAGGCGCCCGGCCTGCCCGACGAAAGGCTCGCCGCGCGCGTCTTCCTCTGCGCCCGGCGCCTCCCCCACCAGCAGCCAATCGGCCTGCTCATCGCCGACACCGAATACCGTTTGAGTGCAGGTTTTGCGCAAGCCGCAGGCCTGGCAGCCCTTCACCGTCGCCTTCAGGTCCGCCCAATCCATGCGCAGGATGCGCGCCGCGCGGTCGTCGGCCAGATCGAGCTTGGCGCTCCCGACGAGCCCCGGAACGGGTGCCGGAATTTGCGGCTTGCGAGCCGGCGCCGCCGGCTTGACGGCAACCGGGGTTTCGATCGGGCGCTCGGCCGGTTCTTCCGGCTCCTGAACACGCCGGCGCAATTTCCATACGGGGCCAAGCCCCATCTCCTCCAGGTAGCGCTCGCGCCGCTCGCTCACAGGGCCAACGAAAGGACCAGCGCGTCCTCGCGGCCCCGGCGGGCCGGATAGTAGCCGCGCCGCACGCCGACCTGGCTGAAGCCGTATCCGGTGTAGAGACGCAGGCCCGCCTCGTTCGACGGGCGCACTTCGAGAAACAAGATTTTTGCGCCGCGTTCCCGCGCGACGCCGACCACGTTGCTGAGGAGGCTGCGCCCGTGGCCGCGGCTCTGCGCGCGGGCGGCGACGCTCAGGTTCAGGAGGTGGCCCTCGCCGGCCGCGAGCACGAGCACCGCGTAGCCGATCAGCTCTTCGCCGTCGCGGTACGCCCAGCAGCTGTAGCCGGCGCGGAGCGAGTCGCGGAAATTCCCGGACGTCCAGGGAAAGGCGTAGATGGCCTCCTCGATCTCCAGCACCGCGCGAAGATCGGCCTCAGTCATCGGCTCGAATCGGGTTGCGGGTTGCAGTACCGCGCTCATTCGCGTTCGCTCGTCTTGAGCGCGACCTTGTCGCGCAGATACACCGGCACGGCCGCGGCGGCGTCCATCGCTTCGCCTGCCGCAAAACGCGGCATCGCGAGCCTGAGTACCGCTCGCGCGGTCGGACCCGTCCCGGAACGCACCGCCGAAACGCATCCTCCGAGCCGGGCCGCGAGGCGCTCGCGATATGCGGCGAAACCGTCGCCGCAGCCCGTCCACTCCCCGCCGGCCATCACCGGCACGGCTTCGGGCTGGTACAGGCCGGGAGCGGAAACTTCTTCCCACCCGGCGCCCGCCCTCCGGTACGCGGCATGATACACCTCGCCCATGTGCGCATCGAGGCAGGAAATGATCCGCCCGCTGGCGGTCTCCGCGGCCGCCTCTTCGGCGAGCGCGAGCAGCGTGCCGATGCCGACCACGCCGACGCGGCGCGCGAGCGCCAGTCCCTGCGTCACCCCCGCAGCGATGCGCAGGCCGGTAAAGGAGCCCGGCCCCGCGCCGTAAGCGATGCCCTCGATCTGCGCGATCTCAAGGCCCGCTCCGGCGAGCACCGCGTCCACCATGCCGAGGATCATCTCCGCCTGGCGCTGCACGGCCGGCTCGTGACGGGAAAACAAGGTCTCGCCGCGGCACGCCGCTACGGAGCAGAAGTCGGTGGAGGTATCGATCGCGAGCAGATTCATGAAGGGCGCGTGCCGGATTTTAGCGGATCGCCGCGCCGCGGGCGCTCTTGACGCGACGCGCCTTGAGCCCCGATGATGGCGCCTCGAAGATCAGGCACCATCGAGGAGAAAACATGCGTTCCTTCCTTGCGCTGCTCGCGTCGGCGCTCGCGGCGGCCCCCGCGTTCGGGCAGGATGCCTATCCCTCCCGCCCCATCATCATGATCGTGCCGTTTCCGCCCGGCGGCGTCGCCGACCTCACCGGACGGCCGACGGCTTTCGCCATGGAGAAGTTTCTGAGGCAGCGTGTCATCATCGAGAACAAGGCCGGCGCCGGCGGCGCCATCGGGATGGCGGCGACGGCGAATTCGAAACCCGACGGCTACACCATCATGATGGCGCTCTCGTCGATCTCCATCATTCCTCCGGCCGAGCGCCTGTTCGACCGCAAGCCGCCCTACGAAATGAATCAGCTCGTGCCGATCGCCCTGATCTCCGCCGATCCGACGGTGCTGGTCGTGCGCACCGAAGCGCCCTGGAAAACCGTGAAGGACTTCGTCGAGGACGCGAAGAGGAGGCCGGCCAAGATCAACTACAGCTCTTCCGGAATCTACGGCACGCTGCACATGGCCATGGAAATTTTCGCGAATGCCGCGGGCATCAAGCTGTGGCACGTTCCCTACGGCGGCGGCGGACCCGCGGTCACCGCGCTCTTGGGCGGCCAGGTCGAGGCGCTCGCCTCCGGACCTTCGGCCGTGATCGGCCAGATCAAGGGCGGCAAACTGCGCGCGCTCGCAAGCTGGGGCGACAGGCGGCTCGCCTCGCTGCCTGACGTGCCCACCTTCAAGGAGCTCGGCTACAACGCGGAGTTCTACATCTGGTCGGGCCTGTTCGCGCCCGCGGGAACGCCCGCGACCATCGTGCAAACGCTGCGCAGCGCCGCGCGCCAAGCCGTCGAGAATCCCGACTTCAAGACCGCCATGGCGAAAATCGAGACGCCGGTCTATTACCTCGACGCGCCGGATTTCCAGAAATTCTGGGACAAGGACGCGAAGATACTCGCCGAGGCCGTCAAGCGGGTGGGGCGCGTCGAAGACAAGAAGTAGCTCGCTTTCAAGCGATCCCGATGGCCGCAGCCCAAGGCAAAGTCATCATCACCTGCGCCGTCACCGGCTCGATCCACACGCCGAGCATGTCGCCGCATCTGCCGGTGACGCCGGAGGAGATCGCCGAGGGCGCGATCGGCGCGGCCAGGGCGGGCGCGGCGATCGTGCACCTGCACGCGCGCGAGCCCGCCGACGGCCGCCCGACGCAGGACCCGAAGATGTTCATGCGCTTCCTGCCGAAGATCAAGGCCGCGTGCGACGTGGTGATAAACCTCACCACGGGCGGCGCGCCCACGATGAGCGTGGAGGAGCGGCTGCAGCCCGCGCTGCAGCTCAAGCCCGAGGTCGCCTCGCTCAACATGGGCTCGATGAACTTCGGCCTGTACGAGATGCTCGGGCGCTACAAGGAATGGAAGCACGACTGGGAGCAGCCTTACCTCGCGGGAAGCGACGACCGCATCTTCAAGAACAGCTTCAAGGACATCGCCTACATCCTTCAGTCCTGCAGCGGCAACGACACGCGCTTCGAGATCGAGTGCTACGACATCGGCCACCTGTATACAGCGTCGCATTTTCTCGACCGCAAGCTCGTCAAGCCGCCGCTCTTCATCCAGTCGGTGTTCGGCATCCGCGGCGGCATCGGGCCGCATCCCGAGGACGTGCTGCACATGAAGCGCACCGCGGACCGCCTGTTCGGCGATGCGTACCATTGGTCGGTGCTCGGCGCCGGCCGCAAATTCGGAATCGAGTTCAAGTGGGAAGAGTTTCCCTGGAGCTGCGAGTACCGCCTGAAGCACGGCCGCATGATGCCCGAGGACGGTCTGCAGGCGATCCGCAAGCACGACGCGGTTTTCTTCGGCGCCTGCGGCTTTCCCGGGGTGCCCGATCACGTTTCCCTGTGGGAGCTGCTCATCCCGATGCGCCGCGGCTTCGACCTCTACGTGAACCTGCGCCCGGTGCGGCTCATGCCGGGAATTCAGTCACCGCTGGCGGGACGCAAACAAGGCGACATCGACTTCTGGGTGGTGCGCGAGAACACCGAAGGCGAGTACTCGTCGATCGGCGGACGCATCTTCGACGGCACCGAGCGCGAAACGGTCGTACAGCAGGCGACTTTCACCCGCGCGGGCACCGACCGCATCCTGAAATACGCCTTCGAGCTCGCGAGGAGCCGTCCGAAGAAGCACCTCACCTCCGCGACCAAGTCGAACGGCATCTCGATCACCATGCCCTACTGGGACGAGCGCGTCCGCGCGATGGCCTCGCAATACCCCGACGTGAAGACCGACCAGTACCACATCGACATCCTCACCGCGCATTTCGTGCAGCATCCGGACTGGTTCGACGTGGTGGTCGGCTCGAACCTCTTCGGCGACATTCTTTCCGACCTCGGCCCCGCCTGCACCGGCACGATCGGCATCGCGCCCTCGGGCAACATCAACCCGGAGCGCAAGTTCCCGTCGGTGTTCGAGCCGGTGCACGGTTCGGCTCCCGATATCGCGGGAAAGAACGTCGCCAATCCCATCGGACAAATCTGGTCGGGCGCGATGATGCTCGAGCACCTCGGGCACAAGGACGCGGCCGGCGCCATCGTGCGCGCGATCGAGCGCGTCCTTGTCGAAGGCCCCCGCACGCGCGACATCGGAGGCAAGGCCTCGACCACCGACGTCGGCAAGGCGATCGCCGGCGCGCTGTGAATCTCAGCTCGCCGCGGAAACGAAATCAGGGCCGGTTCTGGCCGGAGCGATCGCGGTAGATATCGCGGCCGTGGTCGTTGACGTCGCGGCGCAACTGCCGCCGTTGCTCCGGGGTCATGCGCGCGTCGCGGCTCGCATCGCGCTTTGGTCCGCCGGCGTCGCGCGCGGGCATCTGCGGCGGCGCGCTCGGGCGACCTGGCCCGCCTTGTCCCAGACGCTTGCTGCCGTGCTGAGACATCGCGGGGAGCGAGGTCAGCAGTATCAGGGCGATGCCGCTCAGAACGATCCAGCCTTTCACGATATGCTCCGCTTTGCGCGCATTCCACTTCGCCGGTTGCCGACGAACGCGAGGCCCGGTGCAACGCAATTGTCCGGGCATCGGCCTGGCTCGACGCCCCCGTAGGTTAAGCCGGGTTTGTAAATCATTTGCGACGCCCCGATCGTCGATTGTAACAACTTGTTTCCGGGTCCCGCCGGGCAACGCGCTGTTACGGTCGCGCTGCAACGGCCTTTACGCTCGGGGTACGATACGTGCCCATGGCCGATCCCAAGACGAAAATCCTGGTCGTCGACGACGACCTGCGACTGCGCGATCTGCTGCAGCGCTACCTCACCGAGCAAGGGTTCGCCGTGCACACGGTGTCGGACGCGGCGGGAATGGACAAGTCGCTCGCCCGCGAGCGCGTCGATCTGCTGGTGCTCGACCTGATGCTGCCCGGCGAGGACGGCCTGTCGATCTGCCGGCGGCTGCGCGGCGGGAAAAACACGGTCCCGATCATCATGCTGACCGCGAAGGGCGAGGACGTGGACCGCATCGTGGGACTCGAGATGGGCGCCGACGACTACCTGCCCAAGCCTTTCAACCCCCGCGAGCTGGTCGCCCGCGTCAACGCGGTGCTGCGGCGCAGGGCGGCGTCGCTTCCGCCCGGCGCGCCCGCGGTCGAGCCCGAAAAGGTCAGCTTCGGCAACATGACCGTCGATCTCGCCACGAGAACGCTCGAGCGCGACGGCCAGTCGATCTCGCTCACCACCGGCGAGTTCGCCCTGCTAAAGGTGCTGGTGACTCACCCGAGAACGCCCCTGTCGCGCGACAAGCTGATGGAGCTCGCGCGAGGCCGCGAGTACGAGGTGTTCGACCGCTCGATCGACGTGCAGGTCTCGCGCCTCCGCAAGCTCGTCGAGAAGGATCCCGCGCATCCCGCCTACATCCAGACCGTCTGGGGATTCGGCTACGTGTTCGTGCCCGACGGCCAGCCGCAATGAAAGCATTGGTTCTGTGGCCGCGCTCGCTGCTCTGGCGAACCTTCATCCTGCTCGCCGCGCTGGTGGTCGCGACCACGGTCGCATCGTTCGAGATCTTCCGCAACTACGAAGTCGAGCCGCGCGCGCGGCAGATCTCGCAGAACCTCGTCAGCATCGTCAACATCACCCGCACCGCGCTCGTCAACTCCCAGCCCGAGCTGCGCCGCGAGCTGCTCTCCGAGCTCGCCGAGCGCGAGGGCATCCAGGTGTACACCGTCGAGCCCGGCGAGCGCCTCGCGCCGCCGGCCGACAGGCCGGTGCTGAACCTGGCGCTCGAGCTGGCGCGGCAGCAGCTCGGCAAGGGCACGCGTTTCGCCGGGGAGCGCGAGGGCAAGCCCGGGTTGTGGTTGAGCTTCCACATCGACGACGACGAATACTGGCTCCGCATTCCCCGCGAGCGCATCGAGCGGCAGATCGCGCTGCGCTGGCTCGGCTGGGGCGCGCTCGCCCTGGCGCTTTCGCTGCTCGCCGCGTACTTCCTCGTTTCGCGCGTCAACCGCCCCTTGAGAGCGCTCGCGTCGGCGGCGAGCGCGATCGGCAAGGGAAAGATGCCCGATCCGATCCCGGAGGGCGGGCCCGAGGAGATCCGCACCCTGTCGCACGCCTTCAACCAGATGTCCCGGGACCTCGTGCGGCTGGACGCCGACCGCGCGCTGATCCTCGCCGGCGTCTCGCACGACCTGCGCACGCCGCTCTCGCGGCTGCGGCTGGGGCTGGAAATGAGCGGCGCGGACGCGCAGCTCAAGGACGGGATGACCGCCGACATCGAGGAGATGGACCGCATCGTCAACCAGTTCCTCGACTTCGCCCGGACCGACGGAGGCGAGGCCCTGCAGCACGCCGACCTCGCCGCCATCGCGGCGGAAGTCGCCGAGCACTACCGCCGCCACGGAAAATCCGTGACCACCGAGCTCGCGAGCGTCCCCGATCTTCCGCTGCAGGCAATGTCCATGAGGCGCGTGGTGCTGAACCTCGTCGACAACGCGCTGCGCTACGGCGGGAAAGAAGTGAGCGTCGCGGTGCGCGCGGAAAACGGCGCCGCGATGCTCGACGTCGCCGACCGCGGCCCCGGCATCCCGACCGCCGAGGTGGAGCGCCTCAAGCAGCCGTTCACGCGCCTGGAGGTCGCGCGCAGCGACAAGGGCGGCGCGGGCCTGGGCCTCGCCATCGTCGAGCGCGTGGTGCGCGCGCATCGCGGCAGCTTCGAGCTGCTCGCGCGCGAAGGCGGAGGCTTGATCGCGAGGATCCGGCTTCCGTTCGACTGGAATCCGGGCGCTTGAAGGCGGCCTTTCCTATGAATCCCACACGTCGCGCCGGGCGGGGAACACCTTGGTCTTGTAGTGATCCTTGAGCGTGCTCAGCTCCGTGAGGATGTTGAGCGGAAAGCCTTGGCGGTTCCCCCGGGTGTCGGCGAGCAGATCCTCGAAATAGCGATCCATCTCCCGCGGCGTTTTCCACAGTTTGGCCATGTGGTTGACGATCCTGGGAAACGATGCGGCAAGCTGTTTGGGCCGTGCCGGCTCCTCGATCGACGCCAGCAGCGCCTGGCCTGCAGCGCTCAACTCGAGATCATCCTTTTCCGGCTGGTGACGGCGCTTGCTGTAATCCACCTGCGCCGGGGCGCTTGGCTTGG
>VBDM01000383.1:1237-3003 GCA_005881355.1 Betaproteobacteria bacterium | reverse complement strand
GAGGAGCGCTACGGCAAGAAGCACATCCCCGAGGACATGACGATCCAGGACTGGGGCATCACCTACGGCGAGCTCGAGCCGTACTACGACAAGTTCGAGTACACCGCGGCCGTCTCGGGCAAGGCGGGCAACCTTCGCGGGAAGATACAAGCAGGCGGCAATCCGTTCGAGGCGCCGCGCGAGCGCGACTATCCGCTGCCTCCGCTCACGCCGCTGCTCGCGCAGGAAATGTTCAGGAAAGCCGCGCAGGAGAACGGCTACCATCCGTTTCCGCGCCCGAGCGCCAACGCATCGCGCGCCTACACCAACCCCGACGGCTCGCGCTTCGGCGCCTGCCAGTATTGCGGCCATTGCCAGCGCTTCGGCTGCGAGGCGAACGCCAAGGGCAGCCCGCACATCACCGTCATTCCCATCGCGATGCGCAGTCCGAACTTCGAGCTTCGCACGCACATGTGGGTGACCAAGGTGCTTAAGGACTCGAGCGGCAAGCGCGTGACCGGCGTGACCTACACGAACACCCTGAACGGCGAGGAGTTCGAGCAGCCGGCGGGGATGGTGATGCTGTGCGCGTACGCGCTCAACAACGTGCACCTGATGCTGCTCTCGGGCATCGGAGCGCCCTACGACCCTGTGAGCCAGAAGGGCGTGATCGGCAAGAACTACTGCTATCAGACCGGCGCATCGGCGACGCTGTTCTTCGAGGGCAGGCACTTCAACCCGTTCATGAGCGCGGGCGGGTCGAGCACGACCATCGACGACTTCAACGCGAACTGGGATTTCGATCGCGGCAAGCACGGTTACGTCGGCGGCTTCATCGTCGCGGGAGCCTTCAATTCCGCGCTGCCGATCGGCTACCGTCCGGTCCCGAGCGGCACGCCGCCCTGGGGCACGGCATGGAAGGCCGCCACCGCGAAGTGGTACGACACGGCGATGCAAATCAACATGAGCGGCAACGTGATGGCGAATCGCTACAACTACCTCGATCTCGACCCGACCTACCGCAACGCCTTCGGCCTGCCGATGATGCGCATGACCTTCGATTACAAGGAGAACGAGCACAAGATCGGCCGGCACGCGGCGCAGGTGATCAACGACATCGCCAAATCCATGAATCCGACGCGGCTCAACCCGGCGGTGGCGCGCACCGAACCGTGGACCGTAGTGCCCTACCAGAGCACGCACAACACCGGCGGCACGATGATGGGAACGAACCCGAAGAACAGTGCGCTGAACAAGTATCTTCAAAGCTGGGATTGCCACAACCTGTTCGTCGTGGGCGCAAACGTGTTTCCGCACAATTCCGTGTACAACCCGACCGGGCCGGTGGGCGCGCTCGCCTACTGGACTGCGGACGCGGTCAAGAACCGCTATCTGAAAAATCCCGGGCCTCTGGTGTCCGCATGACGATGCCAATACGGACGATCGCAACCGCGGCGACGGCCTTGTTCCTCGCCGCCGGCATCGCGCGCGCGCAGGGCGATGCCAAGCACGGCCAGAAGCTGTTCGAGGAATGCCACGCGTGCCATGCCCTGGAGCGCGGAACTCAAGGGGTGGGCCCGAGCCTGCACGGAGTTTTCGGGCGACGGGCGGGAGAGCTGGACGACTTCCGCTATTCCCCCGCGCTCAAGCGCAGCGGCATCACCTGGACGCCGAAGACGCTGGACGCCTATATCGCGGATCCGCAAAAGGCCGTGCCGGCCAACCGCATGCCGTACGCGGGTATGCCCGAGGCGCGCGACCGCGCCGACCTCATCCTGTACATGCAG
>VBDM01000383.1:701-1199 GCA_005881355.1 Betaproteobacteria bacterium | reverse complement strand
GCGCTGCTGGTGATCGTCAATCCGATCGGGACGATGCCGATGTTCCTCGGCCTGACTCACAAGCACGGCGCCGCCGACAAGAAGCGCATCGCGCGCGTCGCGAGCGTCTCGGTGGCGATCGTCCTGGCGGTCTCGGCGATGGTGGGCGAGCACGTTCTCGGGTTCTTCGGCATCACCATCGCCTCGTTCAAGGTCGGCGGAGCGATCCTCATATTGCTGATCGCCATATCGATGATGCACGCCGAGACCAGCGGCGAGCAGCAGACTCCCGAAGAAGCGAAGGAGGCCGCGGACAAGGAAAGCATCGCCGTCGTGCCGCTCGCCGTTCCGCTGCTCTCCGGGCCGGGGGCGATCTCGACGACGATCATCTACGCGGCCCAGAGCCCGTCCCTCGCCCACCGGGGCGGCGTCATCGCGTGCTGCCTGCTGGTCGCAGTCACGACCTGGATCGCGCTCCGGGCGGCGACCCCGATCGGAACCCGGCTCGGAACGACCGGC
>VBDM01000383.1:0-691 GCA_005881355.1 Betaproteobacteria bacterium | reverse complement strand
TTTTGCGAGCGGCATCGTGGTCCTGCTGCCCGGACTGGGATAGCGGCGCGAAAACAGGCTCGCGCGGACCCCGGTCGTCCGCCGGGGCCGGATTTGCTCCGGCGGATCGGCTACTCCAGCGGCTCGAGCTTGACGATGGACGCGTGGTGGTTGTTGCCCACCCAGAACGTCGGCGGCGTGGTGGAATTGTCCACGAACACGCGGCGGATGTTGGTCTGGCTCGGGAGCGGATACTCGGTGAAGTCGCCCGTCTCGAGATCCATCCGCAGGACTCGGTCGGTGTTCATGCCCGCGGTCCACACCTTGCCCGTCCTGTCGAGGACGACGTCGTAGGGCGCGGTATACGGGGTCGGCACGGTCCACTCGCGGAATTTCTCGGTCTTGGTGTCGAACATCCCGATCTTCTCCGCGCGCCACTCGGCGAACCAGACGCGGTCCTCTCCGTCCATGCGGCCGCGGCGCGGCCGCGACCGGGGAGTCGGCGTCGGAAAGAGCGTGAGCTTCCCGGTCTTCGCCTCGATCCTGCCGACGTTCTCGCCGCCGAAATCCATGAAGAAGATGTTGTTCTTCGAGTCGGCGTAGATGCCGTAGACCGAGTGCGGCCCCTTCATGTTCTGGTAGGGCTTCCAGGTCTCGAACTTGCCGGTCGCCATGTCCAGGCGGTGCATGCCCGGAATGCCGGCGTCGTTCA
>VBDM01000382.1 GCA_005881355.1 Betaproteobacteria bacterium | reverse complement strand
GGATCAGGTCGTAGCTCTCGAAAAGCGCCCGCCAGCGGTGCCAGATCTCGGCGCGCTTGCGCTCCGCGCGGGCGATGTCGCTGACGGTGAGGGAGAGGCCCGCGCGGATGTTGCCGGCGAGATTGTCGCCGAGCTCGCCGATGCGCTCCAGGCGCTCCAGGTGGTTGCCGACCATCGCCTCGCCGCGCAGCGCGAGAAACGCGTCGCGCCCGTCCGCGAGGTTGATCTCGATCTCCTCGACCGCCGCGCCGGCGTGGCGCAGATCGCGCGCCGCGGCGCGGCAGATGCGCTCGATCTCCTCGTCGACGCCGATCCCTGCGATGTCGGGGGCGTAGGCGAGGCGCAGCCCCTTGAGGTTCCTCGCCTTTGCGAGCCGCTCGCGCGCGCTCTTCCACGGCGCGGGGGTGGAAAGGGGCGACTTCCCGGAAAGCCCCGTCATCGCGTCGAGAAGCAGCGCGCAATCCTCGGCGGAGCGCGCCATGGGACCTGCCACGCTCTGGTCGTGCCAGGGAAGCGCCGCCGGGTGCTTGGGAACGAGGCCCGCGGTGGTGCGCAGGCCCACGACGCCGCAGAAGGCCGCGGGCGTGCGCAAGCTGCCGCCGAAGTCGGTCCCCTCCGCCAGCGGCGCCATGCGCGCCGCGAGCGCCGCGGCTCCCCCGCCGGTCGAGCCCGAGGCCGAGAGGGCCGTGTTCCACGGATTGCGCGTCGCGCCGAACACCTTGTTTACAGTGTTGGCGCCCGCGCCGAACTCCGGGGTATTGGTCTTGCCGAGCACGATCGCGCCGGCCGCCTTCAGCCGCCGCACGATCTCGGCGTCCTCGGTGGGCACATGATCGCGGAACAAGGTCGATCCCCAGGTGGTGCGGATTCCCGCGGTGGGCGTCAAGTCCTTGATCGCGACGGGAACCCCGTGCAACAGCCCGAGCCGCGCGCGCTTTTTCACCGCGGCTTCCGCCTCGCGCGCCCAGACGAGGGCCTTCTCCGCTGCGACGGTGCAGAAGGCGTTGACCGCGGGGTTGAGCTTCTCGATAGCTTCGAGATGCGCTTTGGTCACTTCGAACGGGCTCGCCTTCTTCGTGCGGATGAGACGCGCGAGCGCGACGGCGGAAAGACGGGTGAATTCCTTGGCCATGGCTACTCCATCTTCGCGCCCGAGCGGCGGATGATCTCGGCCCACTTCGTGTTCTCGGCGCGGACGAACTCGGCGAACTCCTCGGGAGTCATAAGGCGCGCCTCGATGCCGAGGTTCGCCGCGCGGCGCGCGACGTCGGGGTGTGCGAGCGCGCGCGAGGCGCGGTCGTTCAGCCGGTAGACGATGTCTCGCGCGGTTCCGGCGCGCGCCCCCAGGCCCACCCACGACGTGGCCTCGAAGCCCGGCAGACCGGACTCGGCGACCGTGGGAATCTCGGGCGCCGCCGCGATGCGCTTCAGCTCCGCCACGGCGATCGCGCGCAGCCGCCCGCCGCGCAGGTGCTGCAGCGTCGTGCTGGTGTTGACGAAGCTCATCGCCACGCGGCCCGCGAGGAGATCGGTCGTCGCCTGCGCAGCCGACCCCTTGTAGGGCACGTGCGTGGCCTCTACGCGGGCGAGCGACTTCAGCAATTCCATCGCGAGGTACCCGGTCGAGGCGACCGCCTGCGAGGCGTAGTGCGCGTCCGCGCCCTCGCCGCGCAGCCAGGCGAGCAGCTCCTTCAGATTTTTCGCCGGCACCGAAGGGTGCACGACCAGAAGCAGCGGCGCGACGCCCAGCATCGCGACCGGCGCGACGTCGGTCGCCGGATTGAACGGCATGAAGGACATCAGATGCGCATTGATCGAAAACGGCCCCGGCGGCGAGACAAACAGCATGTGGCCGTCCGCGGGCGCCTTCACCACAAGCTCCACGCCGATGTTGCCGTTCGCCCCAGGCCGTGTCCGCCCGGGGGGCTCGTCGCGATGATGCGCACGGCGCGGCTGGGCCAGGGCTGCTGCGCGGGCGCTGTGAGCGGGAGCGCCCATGCGGCGAGCAATGCGAGGAAGGAAAAAATTGAGCGCGCGTTCATCTATGTCGGCATCATACCGAAGCGCGTCGGCGGACGGCTGCCCTCGCCCTGCTCTCCCCGCAGGCGGGACGGGAATCTCGTACCCTCTCCCTCCGGGAGAGGGTCAGGGTGAGGGCGCAATTACCGCAC
>VBDM01000037.1:3741-16533 GCA_005881355.1 Betaproteobacteria bacterium | reverse complement strand
ATGGCAGCTCGCAGGCCCGTTAGGTGACTGCCACCGTCGCGCTGGGGGATATTGTTAGTGAAGCAAAGAACCTGCTCCTGGTACGAGTCGTTCCACTGCATCGCCACTTCGACGGTGATCCCGTCTTTCTGGCCGACCGAGTGAAAAGGCGTGCCGTGCAGGACGTTCTTGCTGCGGTTGATGTACTCGACGAACCCTTTCACCCCGCCGGTATGGGCGAAGTTCTCTTCCTTCCCCGTGCGCTGGTCGACGAGCTGAATCTTCACGCCGTTGTTGAGAAAGGAAAGCTCGCGCAGACGCCGGGCCAGAATGTCGAAGTGGTACTCGACCACCCCAAACGTCTCCGCGCTCGCCAGAAAATGCACCTCGGTGCCGCGTCTTTCCGTCTTGCCGGTCACCTTGAGCGGCGCTACGGGCACGCCGCGCCGGAATTCCATGAAGTGGCTTTTGCCGTCGCGCCGGATGGTGAGTCGCAGCCAATCGGAAAGCGCGTTGACGACCGATACGCCTACCCCGTGCAGCCCGCCTGCGATCTTGTAGGAATTGTTGTCGAATTTTCCGCCTGCGTGAAGCTCCGTCATCACGATTTCCGCGGCGGAGCGCTTCTGCTCGTCCTCTTTGTGGATCTCTGTGGGAATTCCGCGTCCGTTGTCGATTACGCTGATCGAGTTGTCGGTGTGAATGGTGACGGTGATCTCGTCGCAGAAACCGGCCAGCGCCTCGTCGATGGCATTGTCCACGACCTCGAACACCATGTGATGCAGGCCGGTTCCATCGGAGATATCGCCGATGTACATGCCCGGGCGTTTGCGGACCGCGTCCAGCCCCTTCAGGACCTTGATACTGTCGGAATCGTACTGGTCGGGCGCGCGCTCGTTTTTCTCGGCTTCTGCCATTTCTCTCTCTTCGCTTCAGATCCGCATCGGCATGACGACGTATTTGAAATCGGTGCGCCCCGGCACCGTGAACAGCGCGCTCGAGTTGCCATCGCCCAGCCCGCACTCGACTTCAGCGACATCGAGATTGTTGAGTACATCCACCAGGTAACCGACATTGAATCCGATGTCCAGAGCTTCACCAGTATAGGGCACGTCCAGTTCTTCCTGCGCCTCCTCCTGCTCGGTATTGCTGCAACTGATCCTTAGGCTGCCTTCCCCAGCACCCAGCGCACCCCTCGGAATTTGTCGCTGGTGAGAATCGCGGCCCGCTGCAAAGCCTGTAGCAGGGCAATTCGCTCAAGCTTGAGCTTCTTCGGCTGGTTCTGCGGAATCACGCGGCCGTAGTCCGGGAATTTTCCGTCAACGAGCTTCGAAACGAGAACAACCTTGCCGAAGCTGAACTTTGCCTGCGCCGCAGACAGCTCGATCGCGACCGGCTCGTCGGAGTCTTCAAGGAGCTTCGAGAGCTCGATGATCGTTTTTCGGGGAAGGATCACTTCCTGCTTTGCGAGATTCTTGGCCCCCGCTTCCCGGCAGGCGTAAGCCAACCTGTGGCCATCGGTCGCGACCAATTTCAACTGCCCGTCCTCGATCACCATGAGCAGACCGTTGAGGTAATAGCGGATGTCCTGTTGGGCCATCGCGTATTGGACCAGTCCCAACAGCGATTTCAGCAGTTTCTGGGGCATGGAGAAGCGCGTTCCGGCGCCTTCGGCTATGACCAAACGCGGAAAATCCTCTGCCGAGAGCGTTTGCAGGTTGAAGCGGCTTTTTCCCGACTTGACCTGCAGCCGCTTATCCTGAAGCACCAGAGCAACCTCCGACCCTTCTGGAAGCGCCCGCAGAATGTCGAAGAGCTTTCGCGCGCCTACAGTGATTTTCTTGGTTTCACCGCGCTCTTCTACCGTCATGCTCGCCGAGATCTCGATTTCAATGTCGGTTGCGATGAAGTCAATCTGAGTGTCAGTTCTCGAAAGCAGCACGTTCGAGAGGATCGGCAGCGTATGGCGTCGCTCGATGATTCCAGTGACCGCCTGCAGCGGTTCGAGCAGCGCTTCGCGCCCTGTCTTAAGAAGGTTCATTTTATTTCCTTGATGATGATAATGATGACTGCCTTCTAGGTGGATAACTAGGCCCGGGCTCGCAAGCACGCGATGCTTCGCTGTGGGCAAGCTGTGATTAAGTTCGGGGCGCGCGCGTGGACGAAATCTGAGCGAAAAACAGGAAACGCGTGATGATGGCGGTTGATCACAATTCGTCCCCAGGTTTCAACCGGCTTATTCATCCCTTGAGCACCTGCTCCAATACGTGATAGTCGCGGTTGATGTCGTGGTTCTTCTCGCGCAGCGTCGCAATAGTCCGGCAGGCGTGCAGGACCGTCGTGTGGTCGCGGTTGCCGAACGCGTCCCCGATGTCCGGCAGGCTCATTTGCGTGAGGTCCTTGGCCAGCGCCATCGCGAGCTGGCGGGGGCGGGCAACGTGACGATTGCGCTTCTTGGAGTGCATGTCAGAGACCTTGATTTTGTAATACTCGGCGACCGTCTTCTGAATGTTGTCGATGGTGATCTGCCGGTTTTGCGCGGTGAGGAGGTCTTTCAGCGCTTCCTTCGCCGTGTCGAGCGTGATGTCGCGGCCGTTGAAGCGCGAGTAGGCGATCACGCTCTTCAGCGCTCCTTCGAGTTCCCGGACGTTCGACCGGATATGCTTGGCGATAAAGAAGGCGACCTCTTCGGAGAGCCTGAGCGACACACCCTCGGCTTTCTTCAGGATGATCGCGACCCGCATTTCCTGCTCCGGAGGCTCGATCGCGACAGTTAGGCCCCACGAGAAGCGCGACTTGAGTCGCTCGTCTATGCCGGCAAGGTCCTTGGGATAGGTGTCGCAGGTGATAATCAGCTGCTTGTGTGCCTCGATCAGCGCATTGAAGGCGTAGAAGAACTCCTCCTGCGTTCTGTCCTTGCCGGTAAAAAACTGGATGTCGTCGATCAGAAGAAGATCGAGTGAATGGTAGTAGCGCTTGAACTCGTCGAAGGATTTCTGCTGATAGGCGCGAATCACGTCGGAGATGTATTGCGCGGCGTGAAGGTAGCGCACGCGGGCGCTGGGATGCTGCGCGAGAACGAGGTTGCCGACTGCGTGGATCAGGTGCGTCTTGCCAAGGCCCACGCCACCGTAGATGAACAGCGGGTTGTACGACGTTCCTGGATGTTCGGCGACCTGCAGCGCCGCGGCGCGGGCGAGCTGGTTGGCCTTGCCGGCGACAAAACTGTCGAAACTGAATTCAGGGATGAGGCTCGAGCGCTCCGCGTGCGGTGCCCGCGCCGGCATTGTGCGTGCGGCGCGCCCGGAGAGGGCCGCAGGCACTGGAGTCTTTGTAGGCTCGGGCGCACCCGGTGACTCGAGCGTGATCGACACGCGGATCGGAGAGGAAAAAAATTCTGCGCCCATCGCTTCAATGCGCGGCGCGAAGCGATCCTTGACCCACTGCAGCACAAAACGGTTGGGCGCAAGCAGCCGCAACTCGCCGGAGGGCGCCGCCGAGGCGTCCAGTTTGAGCGGCCGAATCCAGGTATTAAACTGCTGAGCGGGAAGCTCTTTTTCGAAGCGGCTCAGGCACGAGGCCCAGAAACCCTGCATGGACTCTAATGAGGCTCAGATCGGGGGAAACTTGCGAGCTGATTTTACCCGTTTCCGCTGGAGTTATCCACAGCCCGAAGAGCTTAATTCTTTGACAATCTTGGCTAAAATATCGTCTAATTCAAGGTTCTGTTTACTCTCAGGGATTCGCTTCATGAAACGCACTTTTCAACCCTCGGTCGTCCGCAGGAAGCGCACCCACGGGTTCCTCGTTCGCATGCGCACGCGCGGAGGCCGGGCGGTGCTTCGGGCGCGACGCGCCAAGGGGCGGGCTCGTTTGAGCGTTTGAGCGAGCGCAGACGTTACACTCGCAAGCAGCGGCTCGGAACGACCGATATCGCTGCGTTGTTATCCATGGGGCGAGCCATCAAGCGCCCCGGGTTCAGCGTGCTGCTCAAAGCGAACGCGCTCGGTGTTCCAAGACTCGGTCTCATCGTTCCCAAACGCGTATTTCCGCGCGCCGTCGACCGCAATCGCGCAAAGCGCGTGCTGCGGGAGTGGTTCCGGAACCATCAGGCGCGGCTGGGAAGCCGCGATATCCTGATTCGGCTGTCGGCGAGAATGGTCGCCCTAGCTGAGGTCGAGCGGTGCCTGGCAGGAACGTCGTGAACAAAGTGCTATCGCTTCTCATTCGGGCGTATCGCTATGTCGTCAGCCCCCTGCTCGGCATGCACTGCCGCTTCCATCCATCCTGTTCCGCCTATGCGCTTGAGGCGCTCGAACGCTACGGTACGGCGCGTGGCGCGTGGCTCGCGCTGCGGCGTCTCGTGCGCTGCCATCCTTGGCACCCGGGCGGCTATGACCCGCTCCCTTGATTTCTCGCTTTTTTGATGGACACACAGCGCCTGATCCTGTTCTTGGTGTTCTCGTTTTCCCTGCTGCTCCTATGGGATGCATGGCAGAAGGAGATTCGGCCCCCGGCGGCACCGGCGACACAGGGGGCGGTTCCGACGCCGAGCGGCCCGGCCGCGACGCCCGCAGCGAAGGGCGTCGAGGCAATGCCCCCGAATGCTGCGCCCGCGGGGAAGCCCCGCGAGCGGCTGCGGGTTCGCACCGACACCCTGCTTGCGGAAATCGATACGCAAGGCGGTGACCTCGTGTACCTGGAATTGCTCAAGCACAAGGACACGCATGACGAAAAGAAGAACTTCGTGCTGTTTGGACCCGAGCACCGGTACTCTGCGCAAAGCGGCTTGATCGGTGCCGGGCTGCCGAATCACCGGACGCTGTTTCGGGCGGCGGCCAAGGAATTCATTCTCGAGCAGGACCACGACAGGCTGGAGGTGCGGCTTGATGCGGACACTGCTGAAGGCGTCAAAGTGGCCAAGGTTCTGACTTTCCACCGCGCGAGTTATCGCGTCGATGTCGCCGAGGAAATCTCGAACGGAACGGCTGCTCCAATCGCGACCCACGCGTATTTCCAGCTCACCCGCGACAACAAGTCCCCGGGGGGCGACCCCTATATGGCGCAGACCTATACCGGCGTGGCCTTGTACACCGAGCAGGACAAGTTTCAGAAAGTGACTTTCGAGGACATCGCCAAGGGCAAAACTCCTTATCCAAAGACGCCCGACAACGGCTGGATCGCGATCATTCAGCACTATTTTGTGGCCGCGCTCCTGCCTCCGGACAAGATGCCACGCGAGTTCTATACCCGGAAGCTCTCCGAAGACCTGTATTCGGCCGGGGTGATCGTGCCCCTTGGACCGGTCGCGCGCGGCACTTCCGCCCGGGTCGTGGTGCCGATGTACGCCGGGCCGCAGGACCAGGATCAATTGCAGGCGGTGGCCCCCGGGCTGCAGCTGGTGGTCGACTACGGATGGCTTACAGTGATTGCTGCACCGCTCTTTTGGGTGCTGCGGCTGTTCCACGGCTGGATGGGCAACTGGGGTCTTGCGATCATTCTGCTCACGGTGGTCATCAAGCTGATTTTTTTCCCGCTGTCAGCCGCGAGCTACCGCTCGATGGCGAAAATGAAGCTGGTTACGCCGCGGCTGATGAAGATTCGCGAGCAGTATGCGGATGACAAGACAAAGATGAACCAGGCCATGATGGACCTGTACAAGAGTGAGAAAATAAACCCACTCGGTGGCTGCCTGCCGATCCTGGTGCAGATCCCGGTGTTCATTGCGCTCTATTGGGTGCTCTTCGAAAGCGTCGAGTTGCGCCACGCGCCGTTCTATCTCTGGGTCAGGGATCTCTCGGCGCCGGATCCGTGGTTCGTGCTGCCGACGCTGATGATGGGCTCGATGATAGTCCAGACGAAGATGAACCCGACACCACCCGACCCGGTTCAGGCCAAGGTCATGATGATCATGCCGTTCGCATTCGGGGTGATGTTTTACTTTTTCCCGTCGGGGCTGGTCCTCTACTGGTTCGTCAACAACATTCTTTCGATCCTGCAGCAATGGCAGATCACCCGCATGATCGAGGGGACAAAACCCTCCGCCGGCGCCAAACGCTGAGGTCCCGCCCGGCTGCGGGTAGCCACGCCAGAGAGCGAACCGATGGCTGCGCCGTCCGATGCTGATGTGATCGCGGCTGTCGCGACTGCGACGGGGCGGGCAGGAATCGGAATCGTGCGCGTTTCGGGAAGGCCTCTCGAGCGCCTCGTGTCACACCTGCTTGGCCGCGTTCCTGCGCCGCGTCTGGCCGCGCGCACGACGTTTCGCGGGGCCTCGGGCGAGCCGATTGACGATGGTATCGCGCTTTTCTTCCCTACACCGGCGTCGTATACAGGCGAGGACGTGCTTGAGCTGCAAGCTCATGGCGGGCCCGTCGTGCTGCAGATGCTATTGAGGCGATGCCTCGAGCTTGGGGCGCGTCTAGCCGAGCCAGGCGAATTCACCCGCCGTGCGTTCTTGAACGACAAGCTCGATCTTGCGCAGGCCGAGGGCGTCGCCGACCTAATCGAGGCCGCCACCGAAACGGCTGCGCGCTGTGCGCTGCGCTCGCTGCGCGGCGAGTTCTCCGAGCTGATCGGGAACCTCGCGAAGCAGCTCATCGAGTTGCGCACGCTGGTCGAGGCGACGTTGGACTTTCCCGAGGAGGAAATCGACCCCGTCGACAGGGACGACGCCCGCGAGCGCCTGGAGCGGGTGCGGAGCGAAGTCGCCCGCACGCTCGATCGCGGGCGCCAGGGCAGTATGCTGCGCAGCGGACTTCAAGTAGTGCTGGCCGGCCGACCCAACGTGGGGAAATCATCGCTCCTCAACCGGCTCGCCGGAGAAGAGCTGGCGATCGTGACAGAAATTCCCGGAACGACGCGCGATGCGGTGCGCCAGACGATACAGATCGAGGGTGTGCCCATGAACATCATCGATACCGCCGGTCTGCGCGACACCGCCGACAAAGTAGAGGCGATCGGCATCGCCCGCACCTGGGAGGTGATCGGACGCGCCGATGCGCTCCTCCTAGTGGTTGACGCGCGTGCCGGCGTCACCGGCGCCGACCGCGCTATCGCCGCCCGCCTTCCGCAAAAGCTGAAACCTGTCACCGTGTTCAACAAGATCGATCTCTGCCGGGCCGCGCCGCGGGCCGAAGAGGGTGCAGAGGGTTGGCGGATTCACCTTTCTGCTAAAACGGGCGACGGTATCGACGCGCTACGCAGGGCGCTGCTCGCTCTGGCCGGCTGGCAATCAGGCAGCGAAGACGTATTCATGGCGCGCGAGCGGCATCTCACCGCGCTTGGACGCGTTGCAGAGGCGCTCGAGCGGGCGGGGCGCGCGATGCGGCAGAGCGAGCTCTTCGCAGAAGAACTCAGTCTTGCGCAACGCGAACTCAACACGATCACCGGGGAGTTCACCGCGGACGACCTGCTGGGCGAAATTTTTTCGCGATTTTGCGTCGGAAAATGAGCGCACTCTCCTGAGCCGAATGAATCGTTATCCGGTTTTCAGCGCGCTGCTCGTTTGCGGCGCGAGTGGCGCGGTGTTCAGCGTACTGCGCGCCCCGCTGCCGTGGCTGATCGGGCCGTTGCTCGCCATGGCCTGCGGGAAATTTGCCGGCGCTAGGCTCGCGTCGCCCAAGGGCGGAAGGGCCGCCGGCCAGCTCGTCATAGGCTGCGCGCTGGGGCTGTATTTCACCCCGGTTGTCGCAGGCGAGGTCGCAGCGCACTGGCCCTTGCTCATCGCGGCTGCGGTGTTCGCGGTACTGCTCGCTTACGCGAGCGGCTGGTTTCTTATCCGCACCACGGACCTCGACGCGACCACGGCGCTTTTCGCCAGCGTTCCCGGCGGGGCCGCGGAGATGACCATTTTGGGGGAGCGCTTTGGAGCCCGGCTCGACCGCGTGGTGGTCGCGCAATCGCTGCGCGTCATGATCGTCGTTGTGATCGTGCCGTTCGTGTTTACGTCGCTGGGCGTCCATGGAATCGACCCTTTCCGTCCTGCGCGGTTCGACGTTGACGCCGCGGGCCTGCTCGTCTTGCTCGCGGTGGCAGCCGCGGCCGGCGCGCTGCTCGGTAAGCTGCGTGTGCCGAACGCCTGGATGCTGGGCCCGCTCGCGGTGGCCATCGGTCTGACCGTGGGCGGGGTTGGATTGTCGGCGATACCTGTCGGGCTGTCCAACGCGGCGCAGGTGTTGCTCGGCTGCGCGCTCGGTTCGGGCTTCGATCGCGAATCGCTCAGGGCCGCGCGGCGTTTTATCGCGATGGTGTGCGTTTCCGTGGTTCTGGCAATTTTCGCTTCGGCGCTGTTTGCCTGGGGCGCGGCGCTCGCTGCTGCGGTGCCGATTTCGACTATGGTGCTCGCTACCGCGCCGGGCGGCATGGCCGAGATGTGCGTCACCGCCAAGGTTCTCCAGCTCGGCGTGCCGCTCGTGACCGCGGCGCACGTTGCGCGAGTCATTATCCTCGTCACAACGACGGCGCCCACTTTCCGGATGGCAAGACGCCTCACGCGGAGGTTGCGCGCATAGCATCCACATAGCGTAACTTGTCGTTTTTCCTGGTCATTTTTTTCTGCGACTGGATCGTGGTAAATGGCGGTCGTATCGGTTCCGCCGTCAAGCCGTCATCGCGAGGCCCCAGCATGAATCAACCTTACGCTGCAGGCATTGATATTGACGCTCCGTCTTACGTTCAGCACCACGGCGCCAAGGAATGGGTCGCGCGCATCGCCGCGCTGACAAAACCCGACCGGATTCGATGGTGCGATGGCTCGCAGCAAGAATATGACCGGCTTTGCGACGAGATGGTCAAGTCAGGCACGCTGAAGCGGCTCAATCCCAGGCTTCGCCCGAATTGCTTCCTCGCGCTCTCGGATCCCGGTGACGTGGCGCGCACCGAGGATCGGACCTTCATCTGCTCTCAGCAAAAGGAGGACGCGGGTCCGACGAACAATTGGGTTGAACCCCGGGAAATGCGCGCCGCGCTGGACAAGCTCTTCGACGGGTGCATGCGTGGCCGCACGCTGTACGTGGTTCCGTTCTCGATGGGGCCGCTCGGCTCGCACATCGCGCACATCGGGATCGAACTGACCGATTCCCCGTACGTCGTGGTGAGCATGCGCCTCATGACGCGCATGACAAAGAAGGTATGGGAAATCCTGGGTAGGAGCGGTGATTTCGTTCCCTGCGTGCATTCGGTCGGCGCGCCGCTCGTGCCCGGACAGAAGGACGTGGCTTGGCCGTGCAGCAGGGAGCACAAGTACATCGTCCATTATCCGGAAACCAGGGAAATATGGTCGTTCGGGTCCGGCTACGGCGGCAACGCATTGCTCGGCAAGAAGTGTTTTTCCCTGCGCATTGCCTCGGTCATGGGCCGGGACCAAGGCTGGCTCGCCGAACACATGCTGATTCTCGGCGTCACGCCGCCCTCGGGCGAAAAGATCTATGTGAGCGCGGCATTCCCTTCAGCGTGCGGAAAAACGAACTTCGCCATGCTGATTCCGCCGGCAGCGTTCAAGGGCTGGAAAGTTTCCACGATAGGCGAAGACATCGCCTGGATAAAGCCGGGCAAGGACGGACGCTTTTACGCGATCAATCCTGAATCCGGGATTTTCGGTGTCGCACCGGGCACCTCCGAAAAGACCAATCCCAACTGCATGGCGATGATCAGGAGCAATACGATATTCACGAATGTTGCCATGACGCCAGACGGCGACGTGTGGTGGGAGGGAATGACCGATGTGCTTCCCGCCAAGCTTATCGATTGGCAGGGGAGGGAGTGGACACCCGATTGCGGCAGGAAAGCGGCCCACCCAAACTCGCGGTTTACGGTCCCCGCCACGCAGTGCCCTTCGATCGATCCCGAATGGGAGAATCCCGAGGGCGTGCCGATATCGGCTTTTGTGTTCGGTGGCCGGCGCTCGGACACGGTTCCGCTGGTGACTGAGGCCTTCGATTGGGATGCGGGAGTCTACATCGCCGCGACGATGGGCTCGGAAACCACGGCCGCAGCAACCGGCAAGGTCGGCGTAGTCAGGCGCGACCCGATGGCGATGATTCCATTTGTCGGCTACAACATGGGCGATTACTTCAGCCACTGGCTCAAGCTCGGACGCTCGGTGCCTAAGCGCCCGCGGATTTTCTGCGTCAACTGGTTCCGCACCGACGCCGACGGCAAGTTCATCTGGCCAGGGTTCGGCGAGAACATGCGGGTGCTGAAGTGGATCGTCGAGCGCTGCCAAGGCAAGGCACACGGGGTTGAAACACCGATCGGCAGGGTTCCCGAGTTTGCAGATGTGGAGTGGAGCGGACTCGAGGGGTTCGACGACGAGAAGTTCAGACGCGTCAGCTCAATCGACGGCAGCGAGTGGAGGCGGGAGCTCAAGCTGCAGGACGAGTTGCTTCGGCTTTTAAGCGGCCGGTTACCGCGGGAGCTCGCATTGCGGCGGGAAGCGTTGGAACGCTCGCTCGGCTGAAAATCAGATTCGTGGATAAAAAAGCCGTCGATGACGGCTTTTTTAGTTCCGTCAGTCTCGTGAGTCAACGCGGAGCCAAGCGAGCTATTGTTTTTATTCACATTTCATCGCGTTGAGCGTTTCTTTGGCAAACACTTCTAAGTTGTGGATCACCTTCCGAAAATTCCTGTGGATAGCCTGGGGAAACCAGGTGGATATCCTGTGATCTGCGGGCTGTATAAGCCGTGGATTTCTGGTGGAGAACCTGTGAGCAGCACCGATGTTCCACGTGAAACATGAGCGTTAAGGGTCGAACGCCAAAGAAACAGCGGACGTCAGTCCCGCATCCAAGCCCCGATGTTCTGCGTGAATCACTGTCTCTCGCTCTCGAATACCTTTAAAATCGGGCTTGTTTTCGTTTGCCCAAGCGATGCAGTTTCCCACCCCTTTCGACGTCATCGTAGTCGGCGGCGGCCACGCCGGCACCGAGGCCGCACTCGCCGCCGCGCGCGCGGGTTGCAGAACGCTTCTCCTGACACACAACATCGAAACGCTCGGGCAAATGTCGTGTAACCCCTCTATCGGTGGCATTGGCAAGGGGCACTTGGTCAAAGAAGTCGACGCCTTGGGCGGAGCCATGGCGATCGCCACCGATGAGGCGGGGATCCAGTTCCGTATCCTCAATTCCTCGAAGGGACCTGCCGTCCGAGCGACTCGCGCCCAGGCCGACCGTCTGCTGTACAAGAGCGCGATTCGCTCGCGGCTGGAGAACCAACGCAATCTCAGCCTGTTCCAGCAGGCGGTGGATGATCTCATCCTTGAGGGCGATCGTATTACCGGGGTGGTGACTCAACTCGGCGTGCGCTTTTCCGGCCGCGCGGTCGTGCTGACGACCGGGACCTTCCTTTCCGGCCTCGTCCATATCGGATTGTCTAAGCACCAGGCCGGCCGGGCCGGGGATCCGCCCTCGATCAGCCTCGCGGCGAGGCTGCGCGAGCTGAAGCTCCCGGCGGGTCGCCTCAAGACTGGAACACCCCCCCGCGTCGATGGCCGGACCATCGATTTCTCGGCGATGCAAATGCAGCCGGGCGACGAGCCGGTCCCCGTATTTTCATTCCTCGGGGCGCGGGAAATGCACCCGCGCCAGCTACCGTGTTGGATTACCCACACCAATCCGCGCACGCACGAAATCATCCGGGGTGGGCTCGACCGCTCCCCCATGTATACGGGCGTGATCGAAGGGATCGGCCCGCGCTATTGCCCTTCGATCGAGGACAAGATCCACCGTTTTGCCGCCAAGCAAAGCCATCAGATTTTCTTGGAGCCGGAAGGGCTCACCACCAACGAGTTTTATCCGAATGGGATTTCGACCAGCCTTCCCTTCGATGTGCAAGTCGATCTGGTGCAGAGCATTCGCGGGTTGGAGAACGCCCACATCTTGCGGCCCGGTTACGCCATCGAGTACGACTACTACGATCCGCGCAACTTGAGGTCGTCGCTGGAAACGAAGTCGATCTCGGGTCTCTTCTTCGCCGGACAGATCAACGGCACGACGGGGTATGAGGAGGCGGCAGCGCAGGGGATCCTCGCCGGCATCAACGCGGCGCTATTCGTGAAGGGCGAACCTCCTTGGTGCCCGCGGCGCGACGAAGGCTATATTGGGGTGCTCGTCGATGATCTCGTCACCCGGGGCGTGAGTGAGCCTTACCGCATGTTCACGAGCCGAGCCGAGTATCGCCTCATGCTGCGCGAAGATAACGCCGATCTGCGGCTCACTGAGATCGGACGCAGGCTCGGCGTGGTGGACGACTCCCGCTGGGACGGTTTCAACCGCAAGCGCGACGCGATCGCCCGCGAGCAGGAGCGGCTCAAGTCCACCTGGGTGAATCCCCAATCTTTGCCTGCTGGGGTTGCCGAACGCGTACTCGGCAAGCCAATCGAGCGCGAATACTCGCTCATGGATCTGCTGAAGCGTCCTGGAGTGAGCTACGCTTCGCTGGCCGGGCTTGCGGAAGCGGGCGTGCCCGTCGCCGCCGATGCGACGGTCGTCGAGCAAGTGGAGATTCAAGCCAAGTACCAGGGATACGTCGCCCGTCAGCATGAGGAAATCGCACGTCAAGAGCGCTATGAAACACTCGCGCTGCCGCGCGACATCGACTACCGCAGCGTACGCGGGCTGTCGATCGAAGTGCAGCAGAAGCTGAGCCAGCACCGACCGGAGACGGTCGGTCAGGCTTCGCGCATTTCAGGTGTAACTCCGGCCGCGATCTCACTGCTCTTGGTTTACTTGAAACGCGGTATGAGCAAGGCAGAAAGATCGGCCGCATGACGGAAGCCGTAGTAGGGCGGGTGCAGTCCGAACTGCACAAGCGCCT
>VBDM01000037.1:0-3724 GCA_005881355.1 Betaproteobacteria bacterium | reverse complement strand
GCTCCTCGAATACCTCCTTCTGCTGGAAAAGTGGAATCACGTCTATAACCTAACGGCCATACGGGACGTGGAGAAAATGGTTAGCGGCCACTTACTCGACTGCCTTGCAGTAGTCCCTTACGTGAGCGGAGTGCGCGTGCTCGACGCGGGTAGCGGCGCAGGGTTTCCCGGAATCCCTATCGCGGTGGCTAAACCGGATACCCGGGTAACATTGCTCGACAGCAATCACAAGAAAGCGGCGTTTCTCAAGCAAGCGGTGGCCGAACTTCAGCTTAAGAACGCGGGTGTCGTCTGCGAGCGGGTCGAGTCCTGGCGCACCACGGAGAAATTTGACTGCATCATTTCCCGCGCGCTTTCCGAGATCGCGGAGTTCGTCGGGCAGGTAACGCACCTGCTGGCGCCAGGCGGCGTGCTAGCGGCCATGAAGGGAGTCCATCCCTTCGAGGAGATCGACCGGCTGCCGCGCGATTTCCGCGTCACGCACGTACACCGGCTTGCAGTTCCCGGGCTTGGGGCGGAGCGGCATCTCGTCTTGATAGAGCGCGCATGACCCGGGTCCTCGCGGTGACCAATCAGAAGGGCGGAGTCGGAAAGACGACGACCAGCGTCAATCTCGCTGCGGGCCTCGCGCAGTCCGGCATGCGCGTGCTGCTGGTGGATCTCGATCCGCAGGGCAACGCCACCATGGGGAGCGGCATCGACAAACGCACCCTCAAAACCTCGGTTTACCAAGTGCTGCTTGGGCTGGCCACCGCCGACTCGGCGCGGCAGAAATCGGAATCCGGCGGCTACGACCTGATTCCCGCCAATCGCGACCTCGCCGGCGCTGAAGTCGAGCTGGTCGACCTCGAGCACCGCGAATCCCGCTTGAAAGGTGCGCTGGAAACGATCGCCGGTCAATACGACTTCATCCTGCTTGACTGCCCTCCCGCGCTCAACATGCTCACGGTAAACGGACTGGTCGCAGCCGACGCGGTGATGATCCCCATGCAATGCGAGTACTACGCGCTCGAAGGGCTCTCCGACCTCGTCAACACGATCAAGAAGGTGCGCCAGCACCTGAACCCGAAGCTCGATATCGAAGGGCTGCTTCGAACCATGTACGACCCGCGCAATGCGCTCGCGCAGCAAGTGTCGGCGCAGCTGCGGGAGCATTTTGGCAGCAAAGTGTACGAAACCGTCATTCCGCGCAACGTGCGCCTCGCCGAGGCGCCGAGCTTCGGTGCGCCCGCGGTCAAGCTCGACGGCGAGTGCAAGGGCTCGCAGGCGTATGTCGCGCTGGCGGGCGAAATCCTCTCCCGCAACGGCCTCGCCGCGGCCGCATGAACGCGGTAACTCCATGAAGTTGAGAGGACTGGGCAGGGGGCTGGATGCGCTCCTCGACAAGGATGGTGAGGAGGGTCCGGGCCTCGAGCGGCAAGCTACGCTGCGGGTCGAGCAGTTGCAGCGCGGCCGTTATCAGCCGCGCACGAAGATGGACGAGAACTCGCTTCAGGAACTCACGGCCTCGATCAGGAAGCAGGGCCTGATGCAGCCGATCCTGGTGCGGCCGATCGAGCGCGAGCGCTACGAAATCATCGCCGGCGAGCGCCGATGGCGCGCCGCGAAAATGGCCGGTCTCGCGGAAGTTCCGGTGCTCGTGCGCGAAGTCCCGGATTCCGCGGCGCTCGCCATGGGGCTGATCGAGAACATCCAGCGGGAAGACCTCAACCCGCTCGAGGAAGCGAGCGGCGTTCAGCGGCTTGTAACCGAGTTCAAGCTCACGCACCAGGAAGCGGCGGATGCCATCGGCCGCTCGCGCACGGCGACTACCAACCTTCTGCGCCTCTTGAATTTGCAAAAGGCGGTTCAGGAGCTCGTTTTCGACGGCAAGCTCGAGATGGGCCACGCGCGCGCGCTTCTCGCGCTCGACGGGCGGCAGCAGGAACAGACCGAACAGGTGGTCAACGACATCCTTCATCCCAAGGTCAAGGCAAGACGCAAACCCAGGCCCGACCGCGATGTCGCTCGCCTCGAGGAAGAACTCTCGGAGGAGCTCGGAACGACAATCGAGATCAAGCCGGGGAAAAAAGGCGCGGGGAAACTGGTGATCAGCTATTCCAACCCCGATCACCTGGACGATCTCCTGTCCAGGTTCCGCCGCAAGCGGTCTAACGCTTAACGAGCTCGGCCGGCATACCGGTCCAGGCGCTGGCGAGGTTTCTGAGGTTCGTAGCCGCCTCCGCCGGTGCACCCCCGCGTATCCGCGTTGATCAAGTTTGGGTCGCAGCCTAAGATGGCGCCGAGCAACCGGGCGATCGAGCGCCCGCTTTATCCGCGAAGAGAGGAGTCCATGGGCGCGCGCCACGTGTGGCCCAAAGAAGGCATTGCCCGCGTCCCCTACTGGGTTTACTCCGACCCGGAGATCTATGCTCGCGAGCAGGAGCGCATCTTCTGCGGCGCGAGCTGGAGCTACGTCGCGCTCGACGCCGAGCTGCCCAGTCCCGGTGACTTCAAGCGCACCTTCATCGGCGAGAAACCGGTCGTTGTCGTGCGCGACCGCGAAGGCTCGGTCAATATCGTCGAGAACCGCTGCGCCCACCGGGGCGTCCAGTTTTGCCAGAAGCATCTCGGCAACGCCGCCGAATTCATGTGCCCCTATCACCAGTGGACCTATGACCTAAAGGGCAATTTGATCGGCGTGCCGTTCCGGCGCGGCGTGAAGAAGCAAGGCGGGATGCCCGCGGATTTCGATCCGAAGAACCACGGGCTGCGCAAGCTCAAGGTGGCGCGCCGCCACGGCGTGATCTTCGCCTCCTTTGCGGCGGATCTGGAGGGCCTTGAGGACTATCTCGGGCCGTCGATGCTCGCGCTGTTCGATCGCGTGTTCGACGGCCGGGAGCTCCGAGTGCTGGGTTACTCGCGCCAGCTGATCCCCGCCAACTGGAAACTGATGTTCGAGAATATCAAGGACCCCTATCACGCGAGCCTGCTGCACGTGTTCCTCGTGAGCTTCGGCTTGTTTCGCGCCGATCAGCCCTCGAAAGTGCAAATGGACGCGACCGGGCGCCACGGCGCGCTGATATCGTGGCGGGGCGAGCAGGGGAAGACCGAGGACAATGCCGATATGAAATCCCTGATCGACAACTTCCGCCTGTGCGATCCGGCGCTTCTCGATGCGGTGCGCGAGTTTCCGGAATACACAGTCGTCATGACCACGCTCTGGCCCAACCTGATCATCCAGCAGCAGTCGAACACGCTGGCGATGCGCCAGTTGATCACGCGCGGCCCGGGCGCATTCGAGCTCGCGTGGACGTATTTCGGCTATGCCGACGACGACGAGGACATGACCCGGCGCCGGCTGCGGCAGGCGAACCTCATGGGACCGGCGGGTTTCGTTTCGATCGACGACAGCGAAGTGATGAAGTTCTCCCAGGAAGGCGTAGCGCCATACCCCGAGGCGGCAGGAGTCATGGAAATGGGCGGGCGCGACTGGAAGGATGAGCGGCACATGGTGACGGAATCCGTGATCCGGGCTTTTTATGACCACTACCGCCGCGTTATGGATATTTAGGTACCTGATATTTTGTCATAAAGTGAGTAACTTCGAACGTTCGTACTTTTATTGGTTTACTGTGTGAGCGCTGCGGAACGCTACCTTACCCTGAGCGCCCGGGAGCTTCGCCTTGAGCTCGAGGAGCTCTATGCCGCCTATGCGGCTTGTCTCGACGAGGAGCGCTTCGAG
>VBDM01000381.1 GCA_005881355.1 Betaproteobacteria bacterium | reverse complement strand
CCTTGCCGTGGCGGTTCGAGATCACGCCGTAGGGCACGCGCGGCTGCAGCGCGATCATCTGCACCATCAGCACGTCGCCCGCTTTTGCGCCCGCGATCTCGACGGGCCCGGTGATGACGTGAGGGCCGTCCTTGACGAAATCGTGCTCGAGGCTGGAGGCGGCGATCGCCTTCGCGTCGTCGAGCACCTGCCCGGGCTTGACGCCGAACCGGCCGAAAAACTTGACCGGGTCCTTGCCCTGGTCTTCGAGGACGCCTTCGTGCGACACCGTGTCGAAGGTGACGAGGCTTCCGGAAGGCACCGTGAGCACCGGCTTCGAATCCGCGTTCGGCAGGCTGCCCCAGCGCGCAGTCCCGGTCGTGGTCGGTACGTAGTAGCCGCCGTTCTTCATCTTCGCCGGCTTGTCGCCGAGGGGTTGCAGGATCCTGAAGTCCTTCGCGCCCGCGGCGGCGCCGGACAGCATCAGGGCCGCGGCGAAGACGAGCGCGGCCGCATTGCGAATGGATGAAGCGGATGTTTCGGGCATGACGAGCCTCCTCAGGTTGAGTTTCCTAAAATATCACGACCGCCGCAGCCCGAAGCCATGCCGCTTCCGGTGCGCGCCATCCCGGCGCGCGGTCACTCCGCGGACGTGCCGACGATGCCGTGCGAGAGGTCCTTCACGGTGAAGAACACGAGGTCTTCGTCGGGCAGCGCCTCGACCGAGTGCACCACGTTGGCGGGCGCGTAGATCAGGGTGCCGGCCGAGGCGAGCGCTTCCGGCTGGCCGGCGACCGAGACGCGCGCCTTGCCCTTCAGGACGTAGGTCCATTGCTCGTTCGGATGCGAGTGCGGCTGCGCGGCGGTGCCGCGCCTGATGGTGATGAGGCCGACCTGCATGCGCTCGCCTTCGACGACGGGGCCTTCGGCGGTGGAATAGACGCCGCCGACCGGTATCCGCGCGAGCTTGGCGAAGTCCTCAGGCCATCGCCCGGAGCACGCGCTCGGGCAGGAACGGCGTGTGGCGCACGCGCACGCCGCTCCCCGCGAAGACGGCGCTCGAGATCGCCGGCGCCACCACGGGCGTCGCCATCTGCCCGGCGCCGGTCGGGCGGTTGGGCGTCGACATCAGCTTGACGTGCAGCTCGGGGATGTCGTGCATGCGCGGCACGCCGTAGTCGAGGATGTTCGACTGCTGCACCGCGCCGTCCTTGAAGCTGATGCGCTCGGTGAGCGCGAGCCCCAGGCCGTAGACGATCGAGCTTTCGGTCTGCGCGACGACGTTGTCCGGCTGCACCGCGATCCCGGGATCGAGCGCGAGCCAGAAGTCGTGCACGCTGACCTTGCCGCGCGACTTGTCGATCGACACTTCGGCCACCGCCGCCACCATCGTTCCCGAGTAGTCGATGAAAGAGAAGCCGAGGCCGCGTCCGGGCCGCGCGCGGCGGTAGTCGGACATCCGGACCACTTCCCGGATCACCGCCTGGCCGCGCGGCGTGTTTTTGAGAAGCTGCAGCCGCAGCTCGACCGGATCGAGACCGTGCTTCGCCGCGATCTCATCCAGAAACGCCTCGGTCGCGAACTTGTTCGGCCCGAAGCCGATGCCGCGCAGGGAGGAGGTCCGGATGCCGGTCTCCTGCGGCAACTGCTCCGAGAGCCGGTTCGGAATGTCGTAGGTGCGCAATTCCGACCCCGCCATCGCCAGGAAATCCTTCTCGCCGCCGCCCTTGTAGCGCACCGGGTCCTGGAACGCGGTGATCTCGTCGCAGGCGACGCGGTGCTGCCAGGCGACGATGCGGCCCGAGCCGTCGAGCCCGGCGCGCAGGTAATGCACCGAGAGCGGGCGGAAGCGGCCGTTGCGCACGTCGTCCTCGCGCGTCCACAGCACTTTCACCGGGCGCTTCGCTTCCTTCGAGAGCAGCACCGAATCGACCACGAACTCCTCGTCGCGGTGGCCGCGCCGGCCGAACCCGCCGCCGAGCAGCATGAGGTTCAATTTCACCTTCTCGACCGGAATGCCGAGCGCCTTGGCGACCGCCGCGACCGCCATGGTCTGCGACTGCGTGCCGCACCAGATCTCGCAGGCGTCGCCCGAGGGCGAGACCGAGGCGACCGAGTTGAGCGGCTCCATCTGCGCGTGGTAGGTGTAGTCGCAGACGAATTCGCCCTCGTAGACCTTCGCCGCCTTTTGCATCGCGCCGGGCGCGTCGCCCGCGCTGTCCCAGGGCTTGCCCTTGCGGCTCAGATTCCGCGCCGCTGCCGAGTAGATCGCAACCGCCTTGTCGCTGTCGTGGCCGAAGGCGCGCGCGCGCCGGTCCCAGGTGACTTTCAGCGCGTTCTTCGCGTCGAACGCCGCCCACGGGGTCTCGGCGAGCACGCCCACGCCGAACGGCAGGCGCACGACGTGCATCACGCCCGGCACCGCGCGCGCCTGCGCGTCGTCG